>CALUTA010000063.1 GCA_944323585.1 Candidatus Gastranaerophilales bacterium | reverse complement strand
CCGAAAGAGACTGTATCTGCCTTCAAAACGGATAGTTTTGAAGGCATAACAATATTGTTATGCGAATTTTTGGGTTGCTGGTTGTTAAAAATTTGAAAATTCGGGGTAATTGTTAAATTCATTTTAATCTCCTGAAGTTGTTTCTCAATATATAATACTCCTGAATTTAAAATTTTACGTTTTAATGGAAATAATCGCAAAAATCTTAACAATAATTTACATACAAGATTTTTTGTTCAAATGTCATGTTTGTATTATCATTTAAATAAGAGCGTATAATTAGTAATTAAGTAATAGTAAATCAATAAGGAGGTTATTTAATTATGCCAGGAAAAACAATAACGGTTGACGGTAACTACGCCGCAGCGCATGTTGCGTATGCATTGAGCGAAGTATCCGCAATCTACCCGATTACTCCTTCTTCTACTATGGGAGAATGGATTGATGAATGGGCTTCTCAGGGAAAGAAAAACATCTGGGGCAAAACAGTTAAAGTTGCAGAAATGCAATCAGAAGCAGGTGCTGCAGGTGCAGTTCACGGTTCACTTGCCGCCGGTGCTTTAACTTCAACTTACACGGCATCACAAGGTTTATTATTGATGATTCCTGTAATGCACAAAGCTGCAGGTGAAATGCTTCCGCACGTAATCCACGTATCAGCACGTGCTCTTGCTGCTCAGTCATTGGCAATTTTCGGCGACCATACTGACGTTATGGGCTGCCGCAACACAGGTTATGCAATGCTTGCCGCTAACTCTGTTCAGGAAGAAATGGATATGGCTTTGGTTGCACACTTAGCAACTTACAAATCAAAAGTTCCGTTCTTGCAGTTCTTCGACGGTTTCAGAACTTCTCACGAAGTACACAAAATTGAAGAAATTTCATACGAAGATATTGCAAGCCTCGTTGAACCAAAATATATTGAAGAATTCAGAAACAGAGCAATGAGACCGGAAGCTCCTGTTTGTAAAGTCGGCGCACAAAATACCGATGTTTACTTCCAGGGACGTGAAACTGTAAACAAATACTATGACGCAGTTCCGGATATTGTTCAGGAATATATGGATAAAGTCGCAAAAATTACCGGCAGACAATACCATCCGTTTGATTATGTCGGCGCTCCCGATGCTACTGATGTTATTGTTGCAATCGGTTCATCTTGCGAAACTATTGAAGAAACTATTGAATACCTCAATGCAAACAGAGGTACTAAATACGGTTTGGTAAAAGTAAGACTTTACAGACCGTTTGATGTAAAACGTTTCAACGATGCATTGCCGAAAACAGTAAAACGTATTACTGTTCTTGACAGAACAAAAGAACCCGGTTCTATCGGCGAACCTTTATACATGGATGTTGTTACAGCTGTTGAAAACAAAGATATCAGAATTATCGGCGGACGTTACGGTTTGGCTTCAAAAGAATTCACTCCGTCAATGGTTTATGCTGTTTACAAACACGCTGAAAACAATGGTTTCCACGGATTCACAGTTGGTATCGAAGATGACGTAACTCATAAATCATTAAAAATTGATGAACATATCGTAACCGAACCTGCAGGAACTACAAATTGTATGTTCTGGGGTCTTGGTTCTGACGGTACAGTCGGTGCTAACAAAAACTCAATCAAAATTATCGGTCAATATACAAACAAAGATGCACAAGCATACTTTGCTTATGACTCTAAAAAATCATTCGGTGTTACTGTTTCTCACTTGAGATTCGGCGACAAACCGATTAAATCAACTTACCTTATCACAGCACCTGACTTTGTATCATGCTCAGCTCATGCGTACATCGGCAGATATGACCTGTTAAAAGGTATCAAAGAAGGCGGAACATTCCTTCTCAACAGCCCGTGGTCAAAAGAAGAAGCATTCTCTCACTTAACAAGAGATATGCAGGAAACTATCATCAATAAGAAAATCAAATTCTACAACGTAGATGCCGAAAAACTTATTGAACAGCAGCCGGGCTTGAGAGGTAAAGGTGCAAACACTGTTATGATGGTTGCATACTTCAAAGTTTCAGGAATCATTCCGTTCGATCAGGCTCTTGAAGGTATGAGAGAAATGACGAAGAAAACCTTCAAGAAAAAAGGCGACGACGTTGTTAATATGAACCTTGCACTTATTGATGCAGCGGTTGATGCAACGGAAGAAGTTGTTGTTCCGGCTTCCTTGGCTGGAGTTGAATGCGCTGAAGATGTTAAACTTATTCCTGATAACGCATCAGACTTTGCTAAGAAAATCATTGAACCTTCAATGAGACAAAAGGGCGACGATATTCCGGTATCAGCAATGTCAAATGACGGTGTAATTCCGACAGGAACTGCATGTCTTGAAAAACGCGGTATCGCACCGAGAGTTCCGAAATGGAATCCTGAAAATTGTATTCAGTGCGGAATCTGCGCTTCAGCATGTCCTCACGCTGCAATCAGAACTAAATTGATTGAAGAAAAAGATCTTGCAAGTGCACCTGCTTCATTCAAAACAATCCCTGCAAAACCTGCTCTTGCTGATGAAAAATTCAAAGTTCAGGTTTACTGCAAAGATTGTACAGGATGCGGTGTATGTATTGATCAGTGTCCGATGGCTAAAAATCCTGAAAAAGCAGCGCTTACATGGTCTTCAATCGAAGCCGAAGAAGCTGCAGGAGAAATGGCTAACGAAGAATTCTTTGATGCACTTCCTGACAACGTAATGGGCAAAAACACTACAAAAACAATTAAAGGTGCAATGCTCAGAAAACCGTTGTTTGAATTCTCTGGCGCATGCGCAGGATGCGGTGAAACACCTTATGTTAAACTTGTTTCACAGTTGTTCGGCGAAAATGCTATCGTTGCAAACGCAACCGGATGTTCTTCAATTTACTCCGGTACATTCCCGACAATTCCGTACACAACTAACAAAGACGGAAGAGGACCGGCATGGGCTAACTCATTGTTCGAAGACAACGCTGAATTCGGCTTCGGTATGAGATTGGCAGTTGATCAGAACAGAGATACTTTAAAAACTTACGTAGAAAAAGTTCTCGAAAACGAAAAATCACCTGCTGATTTGAAAGAAGCTTTGACTGAAGCAATGTCACACTGGGATAACTCAAAAACTGAAGAAGCTGTTAAAGCTCAGGAAAATGCTAAGAAAGTTATCGCAAAATACGCTGACTGCGGATGTCCGGATTTAGCTAAAGTTCGTGAACTTCAAGATTACTTCACTGATAAATCAGTTTGGATTATCGGCGGTGACGGATGGGCTAACGATATCGGCTACGGCGGTATTGACCACGTAATTGCACAAAATCAGAACGTAAACATTCTAGTTCTTGATACTGAAGTTTACTCTAACACTGGCGGTCAGGCTTCTAAATCAACTCCGACCGGTGCAGTTGCTAAATTCGCTACAGGCGGTAAGAAAACTTACAAGAAAAACATGGGCTTGATGAGCATGTCTTACGGTTATGTTTACGTAGCATCAGTTGCATTGGGTGCAGACAGAGCTCAAACTCTTAAAGCATTCCAGGAAGCTGAAGCATACAACGGACCGTCAATCATCTTTGCTTATGCTCCTTGTATCGCTCACGGTATTGATATGTCTAAGACTCAGACAGAACAAAAACGTGCGGTTGAAGCAGGTTACTTCCCGCTTTACAGATACAATCCGGCAAATCCTGATGCACCGTTCACATGGGATGCTAAAGAACCTAAAGAAAGCTATCAGGACTTCATTAAATCAGAAGGTCGTTACAAATCTCTGTTGAAAACGAACCCTGATCATGCTGCTGAACTTTATGCTCAGGCAGAAGAAGATGCCGCAAAACGTATGGCTGTTTACAAAGCAGTCGGCGAATTGATGAAGTAATTCATTAAAACAAACACAAGACGGAATACTCTTTTCAAGGGTATTCCGTTTTTATTGACATGAAAAACAAAGCATGCTATCCTTCACAAATAAAGGAGTATGATATTATGAAATTAGGTGCATTAAGCAACATGCAATATGACAAGCAGCTGTTTCAGTTTTACAAAAGTCCAAATATTTTGTACACAAAAGAACTGCAGACTCATTTGCCCAAAATTTTTAACGAAAACAGTATGACAACACTCAATAATTATTTAGAAAAAAATAATGCCCTAATATTTTTTTCGTATTTGCCATCAGATATATTTCACAATACAAAAATGACAGTCTTAAAAAAAGTAAGTTATGAAGAAAAAGCTATGGCGCTTAATTTAAAAACAGAAACCCGGGATGATTTTGTAAATTCTTTAAGGACTATTTACACACGTTCTGCCGAAATGATAAAACAATTATCTAAAAATTTATAAATTAATAAAAATAAAAAAGACCGGAATTTTTATCATATCCGGTCTTTTTTATTTTGAAGTTTTTTCTGCTTTACGAATGTTCCGAAACTAATTCAGATTTCAAAACTCTGTTCTGGACAGCAAGTTCGTTGATTCTTGCCTGAGCGAGTTTTGTTTGAATATTTTTCATTTCTGCATAATTTTTTACAAACTCAGCGTCAGTTGCTCTTCCGTGCACCCATTCATTGAGAAATGCTCCGCCGAGCAGAATTGCCGGTGACCATGAAAGTGCCTTTTGGGCAATTACCTGAAGCGGTTCAATACCTTTTTGATTTTTAACTTTGTTAGCCAATTTTGCTGCTTTGGAAACAATTTGGTTTTTGTTAAATTTATCAGAAAAATCAGCAAGTTTGTTATCAAATTTAATGATAGATTTCGGATTAATATGCTTCAAAGATTGTTCTGCTATTTTGGAAACACCCTTAGCACCGAGAGCGATAGCACCTGCAAAAGCTGCAATGGAAGCACCGGCTGTCAGCAATGGATTTTCGCTTGTGAATCTGTCAAAATTTTGGGATTTATTTTCAAAGTATTGTCTGGCTTTGCTAATACCGTAAGCCACACCCAATAAAATACCCCATCGACCTGCTCCGCCTAATCCTTTTAAGCCTCTTGCAAACGGGCCTGTAATATCTTTTGAAAAAAGTTTTACTTTATTTGAGCCCAAAAGAGCAGATGCAGCACCTGCGGCAAACGGAGTTGCCATAATCATTGCGTTGGAGGCATCATGATGTTTTTTATCTTCAACCTTATTAAGGGTTTTTAAATAAGCAAGTCTTTTTACCTGATTATCGTCCATTGCAATTATTGTATCAATGTTGTGGCGACGATTTTTGCGGGGATTATACGGTGTAAGATCTCTGTCAGATCGTGAATTGAAGCTTGTATTATCAATTGAACGAATATTCATAAACACACACCTTTCACATTTTACAATTTTATTATAACATTATAATGCTCAAAAATTATTTTTTTTGCTATAATAGTAACATTTGTTAATTTTTATTTACATTTTAATTACTTTAATATTTTTTATACTACTATTTAGAGATGAAAAAATTTTATATACATACTATGGGCTGTAAATCAAATCAGTTTGAAGGCTCAATTATTAAGCAAGACCTTGAAAGTAACGGTTTGATTTCGGTTCTGACCCCGCAGGATGCGGATCTTTTTATATTGAATTCCTGCACGGTTACGGCCAAAAGTGATAATGAGGCCTTTTATATTTTAAGGAATATCAAACATAAAAATCCTGAAATTAAAACGGTTCTGACCGGCTGTATTGCGCAGGTAGAAAAAGAAAAGCTACTTGAAAATGATTTTGTTGATATAGTAATTGGAAATGACGAAAAACTTGAATTTTGGAAAAATCTTCAAAATGCCCTGAACTTAGAACGGCATTTTGATGTTAATGATATTATGCAGCTTAAAACGTTTCATAAAATTGAGCTTAAAGATACAACTAAAACACGTGCAAGCTTAAAAATTCAGGATGGCTGCGACAACAGATGCACATATTGTATAATACCTTTTGCCAGAGGCAGAAGCAGGAGTGCCGATAAAAAATTTATAGCAGAACAAATAAATAATTTTGCAAACCACGGGTTTAAAGAAGTGGTTTTTACGGGAATTCACATCGGACAGTGGGGAAAAGATATCGGTGAAAACCTTCTCGACCTGCTCAAATACATTGAGGAAAACACTTCTATTCCACGTTATCGCCTCGGTTCATTAAACCCTCTTGAAATTACTGATGAAATGCTTGTATTTTTAAAAAGTTCAGAAAAATTCTGCCCGCATTTTCACCTGTCGCTTCAGTCAGCCTGCAACAAAACTCTAAAATCAATGAACAGATTTTATACCGTTGAATATTATCTTGAGCAAATAGACCGGATAAATCAAACCTTTGATATGCCTTTTCTCGGCAGCGATATAATTACAGGTTTTGCAGGTGAAACTGATGAAGATTTTGAAATTACACGCCAGAATTTGGAGCGTTCCGGTTTAACTCAAATCCATACCTTCCCGTATTCCATCAGACAAGGAACTGTCGGCGCCTCTCTTCCTAATCAGGTTGAAGAGAAGGTTAAAGAACAACGTGCGGAGATTATTAAAAAGATTTCTGCAGAAAAATTGAATAATTTTATAACAAAAAATATAGGGTTAGTTAAAGAAGTTTTGATTGAAAAACATCCGGATAAACAAACCGGACTTTTAAAGGGCGTAACGGCCAACTATCTGACGGTTTTAGTTAACTCTAAAGATTATAGTTTGCATAACACTTTAGCAAAAGTAAAAATTTTACATCGTGAAAACGGCAAAATTTATTCTGAACTAATGTGTCAATAAAGAAAGGAGAAAATTATGCAAATCAGACCCATATCACCATCATTCAATGGTTATGTTGAAGTTAACTGCCGGCAGGAAAGAAACGGACGCCTTACATCAATGACATTCAACACAAATGCAATATCATTTAGTCCGTCATTAAAAAGCGGTAAAACCGATATATACTACGGCAGCCAGGAATACACCGCAGATTGTCCTTATGATACATTCCAGCAGGCTTGTTTGAAATCTGATGTTAGCGGCAAAATAGAATCAGCCCCAGCAGAAAATGAAGAAAAATAAAATTTAAAAATTGAGCGCCGGATTTGAATAAATCCGGCGCTCTTTTAAACTGTAATATTTTAAAGATTACTCTCTGCTGCTAAGTTTGGCAAGGAGTTTTAGCATTTCAATATACAGCCAAACAATTGTAACCATAAGTCCGAATGCTCCGTACCATTCGTATTCTTTATCCAGCATGTTTTCTTCGCCTTTCTGGATGAAATCAAAATCCAAAATAAGATTTAAAGCGGCAATAATAACAACAAACACGCTGAAGCCGATACCAATCGGACTGGCAGTAAAGATTTGCGGAATTGAACGGCCAAAAGCTGAAGCTATCATTTGAATTATATAAATAGCAGCAACGGAAACAGTTGACAATACAATCACAGAACGCAATTTTTCTGTTGCTCTAATGATTTTGGCTCTAAATAGTGCAAGCATAAAAAATACTGTAACAAGAGTTGCAATAATAGCTTGCAATACGATACCTGTCCATGACGCTTCAAAAAATGCAGAAATACCGCCGACAAAGAATCCTTCTGCCACAGCATATGCCGGAGCCAAATACTTAAAAAGATTTGGCTTTCTGCTGAAAATCATAACTAAAGCAATTATAAAACCGACCAGCGCTCCGCCCATGGTTAACAACTGCGCTTTATCCATGAACCCGGCAAATACTAGAGAAAAAGTATAAATCGCCGGAACTAACAAACAGATTAATAAAATAACAGTTTTGTTTATTGCACCGACAACACTCATTGGAGCGCTTTCAAGTGCTTTCTCGCTTTCCAAATATTTATCATTTAAAACAGGGTTAGACATAAATAAGCCTCCTTCTACACACATCATATCAACAAATATTATAGCATAAATTTTTAAAATAAACCATATCACAAAATTCAGAGTTTAACTTAACAAATAGCTCTATATAGATTAAGAATTTTGTCTTAGAATAAAAAATAAAATAAAAAAGTACTTTACAAGAAATCTTTTTTATATATAATAAAAAAGTAAGCCTTGAAATTGCATGGCAAATAAGAGAGGCGAAAATAATCCTCAGTAGCTCAATGGCGGAGCAACCGGCTGTTAACCGGTAGGCTGTTGGTTCGAGTCCAACCTGGGGAG
>CALUTA010000062.1 GCA_944323585.1 Candidatus Gastranaerophilales bacterium | reverse complement strand
CATCCGCCTGAAGGGCCTCCTATTTGAACGGCTTTGAATTTTTTGCCGTCACGCATTCCGCCGCCGATATCAAAGACGATTTCTCGGAGTGTTGTTCCCATCGGAACTTCAATAAGCCCTGTGTTGTTTACTTCGCCTGTGAGTGCAAAAGTTTTTGTGCCTTTTGAAGTTTCTGTTCCCATTTGGGAGAACCAGTCCGCACCTTTAAGAAGGATAACAGGTACGTTTGCGAGTGTTTCAACGTTATTAATTAAAGTCGGTCTGCCAAACAAACCTTTGTTTGCAGGGAACGGCGGTTTTGGTCTTGGCATACCTCTTTCGCCTTCAATTGATGCCATAAGGGCGGTTTCTTCGCCGCAAACAAAAGCTCCGGCACCTTCTTTAATATGGATTTCAAGCGAGAAATCACTTCCCATAATGTTTTTGCCGAGGAAGTTTCTTGCTTCAGCGTCAGCGATTGCTTTTCTTAAACGTTTAATTGCAAGCGGATATTCAGCTCTTACATAGATGTAAGCTTCATCTGCCCCTATAGCGAATGCTGCAATTGCAATACCTTCAAGAAGTTTGTGCGGGTCGCCTTCCATAACCGATCTGTCCATGAAAGCACCCGGATCACCTTCGTCACCGTTACATACAACGTAAGATTTTCCGCCTCTGTTTGCTGCCGTAAATCTCCATTTTCTGCCTGTCGGGAAGCCGCCGCCGCCTCTGCCTCTTAAGCCTGATTTTTCAATTGTTTCTATAACCGCATCAGGATTGTTTTCTTCCAAAACCTTAGACAGTGCTTCATAACCTCTTACGGCGATTGCTTCATCAATTGATTCAGCGTTTATGTTTCCGCAGTTTGCAAGAGCCGTACGGGTTTGCTTTGCGTAAAAATTGATATGCTCATCATCCTGTACGTGCTGATGGGTTTTAGGATCAACATAAAGAAGTCTTTCAACAGGTTTGCCGTTTTTAATATGGCTTTCGTAGATTTCTTCAACGTCTTTTTCTTTAACTTTTACATAAGTTACATGTTTGTCGGGAATTACAACAAGAACTCCCTGTTCGCAAAAGCCGTGGCATCCTGTCGGGACAATTGTCATTTTATCGTAGTCTGTCAGGACTGAAACATCAGCGCCGAGTTCTTTAAATTTTTCAATAACTTTCAGAGCTCCGTTTGCGACACATCCGGTTCCAGCACAAACCAAAACTCTCAAGCCTTGTTTTGCAATGTTTTCCTGAGCTTTCTTTTGTTCTTCAATTATATTAATATTCAATGCCGTTTTCTCCATTAGTTGCCCTCCTTAATCAGTGTATCCAAAACTATCGTGATAGCATCGGAGGTCATTTGAGGGTAAACTTTGTCATTAATTACGACAACCGGAGCCAGTCCGCATGCACCGAGGCAGCTTACTGTTTCCAGTGAAAAAAGCCCGTTTTCACTTGTTAACTGTCCTGCCTGCATGTTTAATTTGGCTCTGATTGCGTTTAGAACAGGCATTGAACCTCTAACGTGGCAGGCTGTTCCGTCGCAAACTTTAATTTCAAATTTTCCTTTCGGTTCAAGCGAGAATTGTGCGTAAAATGTTGCCACCCCGAAAACAGTTGCGGGCGATAACCCTTCAACTTTTGTACCGATATAAATCATTGCTTCTTCAGGAAGATACCGGTAGACTTCCTGAACCTTTTGAAGCATTGCAATCAAATTGGACTTCTTACCACCGCAATCTGCGATAATAGTATCCAATTTAGATGTGTCAATACCATGAGGATTTCCTACACTCATTTTTCGACTCCTATTGTGATTTACTATTAACCCCGATTAGTGTATTTTTTACAACATAATCTTATAAAAATTATCGCACAACAACTTTTAAAAAGCAAGTTTATTAAGCCGCGGCGGGCTTGCATAATCATTTATTTAGCGGATTTTTTGTTGTAAATATATGAAATTATCATCAGAATAAATCCAAGAGTTGTTACTGCGATAAATTTGTACAGAATATCAATTTCAGCAAGGTCGTAGAAGAATACTCTTAATACGGAAATGATACTCAGAATAATTCCTGTTATTTTCAAGTAGTCTTTGTTCCGCAAAATTCCAATGGTTGTTATTATTCCCGAATACAATATCCAGCAGATAGAAATCAGGTACCTGCCTTCGGTAATGGCGTATTTTGTTATAACATCAGAAATTTCAAAATGTACAAGGATGAAACCTAAAATCAATGCAATGTATTTGAATACAGATTTCTTAGTCCATTTTGCATAAAGTACAAATGCGCTGATTGCTGTTAAAAAGGCAAGTGTTCTGATATTGATTAGAGGAATAAAGGCTTCCATCGGTTTGTAGTGACAGCCTGCAAATATTAGCAAAGCTAAAACAACAGTCCCTGCAAGTCCTGATATCACATTCAGAAAAGGTGTGAGAAAGTTTGTTTTTGATTGAAGCTGTTTGAGGTTTATTGCATATATTGAGCAAATCATTGAATCAGTCATTGTTTTGATAAAGGTTATGTTAGAACGCCCGCTGTCAAGCTGCTTGCTTATCAAATTGTTAAGTTCAAGTCCTGCATACAAATATGCTGTCGTAATTCCCGCAAAACGGAAGAATTCGGAAATGTTTACCATTGAGTCATCTTCTGCCTGTTTCAGGATGTAATATGAAACCCCTGATGAAATCGCAAGAGGCGCAAGCATTGCAAGCCTAATGTTCCAAACAGGAACGTAAGTTGTAATATCTTTTACTCCAAAAACTCCGTCTACTGTCAATATTGAACAGTATGCAGCAGCCCAGATTATTATTGACCATACTGCAAGGGATTTAAGTTTATATTTGTATGCATAATAAGCAAGTATTGCGGTTTCAATTGACCAGACAATGCATTTTGTCGGGTTTGAGTCTGAACAGAAAAATATAACAAACAAAAATGCGCTTATGAGTGCCAAATGTGTGTAGTTAAGGCGGGCGTCACTATTTTGACGTTTTATGCAGGCTATAATTCCATAAATTGCAGCACATCCAAGCTGTATATAGCCGAGAATATTGTTTTCGCCCCAGAATGCATTGAGCATCAGACCGGTTAAAACCGTAAGATTAATGTAATTTAAGGTCTTATTGGATTGTTCTTTTATTAGTGTGATTAAATCATAGGCTGTGTATAGCCCCCACAAAATAATCGGATATGCAATGCTGGCCTGTTTGCACAGCACAAATGCCATAACGCATGTAATACAAAGATTAAGCGGGGGGATAATTTTTTTTGAATTGTTTTTGTATGTGTAAAGAAGTGCAAGCAGGTTTGTAAAAATCAAATATCCGAAAAGAAAATTGGAAGAAACCGCAAACTCTGCATTAAATACAATCGGGTTCAGATATGCAGCAATAAGCGTAATCACCAGCATGGAGGTAGTTTTAAGCCTGTCTGCAAGATAGAACGCTGAAAGAAGGAATACTGTTGAAATAATGATTGTTTCAGGAAGATTAATGAGCTTTAATACAGAGCATGCGCAGTATGTAGATATGAATAAAGCTCCAAAACCTGTACCGACCAGAACTTCTGCATAATTTTGCATCTTGTTTTTTGTATGGAGGCTTAAGCCGCCTATCATTAAGCCAAAGCCTGCAAGATATCCGAGAATTGCTTTAAGCTGCGGTGTGAGCACAAAATAAGGTGATACAAGTTTGATTAATATAATAAGTGCAACAAGAATTGCTATTGCACCGATTTTGTTGAATATATTTCCCAAAAATAAATTTTCAAAAGTCAGAGGTTGTTTTTTGCGGGTATTTTGAATTTGTTCCTGCTGCTGTTGCTCTTTTGGGGTATCCGTGTTGAATAATATATCATCAGGAATATCAGAAATTGAAAGCACTGTCTCAGATTTTTCATCCGCTTGAATGTGTTTATTTCCTTCAGGCTGCGGCGGCGGGGTGTCGTCAGCTTTGCCGGGGTTTGTAATTTTATCTTTCAAAAGACTTTTTTTTAGTTCATTCAGTGAAGTAGTTATATCTGAAAGTTTAAATTGTATAAAAACAAGCCAGATTATCAGCAAAAGTATTACAATAGCAGTTCCCATATTCATATCCCCTTTACTCTTGTGATAAGTTTATTGCAAAACAGGCATGGTGTCAATTTGTTAAATGATTTTTGCGCAATAGTCCTTAATCGGGCAGATATCGCATTTTGGGTTAATTGGCTTGCAGACATTCTGTCCGTGGGTTACAAGAAGGGTGTTGATGTCTATCCAGTATTTAACCGGAAGTTTTTTTCTTAAGGCAAATTCAGTTTCTTCCGGATTTTGGGTTTTGATGTAGCCGAGGCGGTTGAAAATTCTGTGAACATGAACGTCTACACAGATTGCGGGTTCATTGAAGCCCCTTGACATTACAAGGTTGGCGGTCTTTCTTCCGACACCGTTGAATTTTGTCATTTCTTCAATTGATTTTGGAACTTTTGAGTTGTATTTTTCAACCAGTTCTTTTGATAATTCCACAATCTGGCGGGCTTTGTTGGCATAAAATCCGACAGGGTAGATTGCTTTTTCAAGAGTTTTGACATCGCATTTTGCAAACTCTTCCGGAGTTCTGCCAAGTTCAAGCATCCTTAATGTCGCAGGATATGTTGTTTTGTCATTTGTTCTTAAGCTTAAAATGCAGGCTATCAAAACAAGATACGGATCATTAAAAGTGTCCATCAGATGTACAAAATCGCTTCTTGGCTGGTCTGCCTGTTTTAACAATTCTACTATTTTGTCGATGTCAATTTCGTGTTTAAGCTTTGTCATTAAGGAGTTCCTCAATGTTAATTCGGGTTCTTAATTTGAGTGCGTAAATGTCATCTCTGTTAAAATCTTTCATTTTGACGGCGTCTTTTTCCGTTGTAATGATTGTACCGTTTGGAAGGTCGCTTTCCTCATACCTGTGATGGTCGTCAAAAGTAACGGTTTTAGTGATTCTGTAGTTCCCCAGGAATTTGTAAAACTGTTCGGGCTGGCCGATTGCGGAGATTGCCACCGCTTCCGTATCGTCATGCAGAACTTCTCCTGTTTTGATATTGTAGACGTAATCCGGTTCGGTGTAGCAGACAGTTGTCGGTATTTTTATCTTTTTAGCCGTAATTTTTGCAAGTTTTTCTGCTTTTTCGTGATTTGTATTTTTACTTACGATAACCATTCTGTCTATTCTTTTGAAAGCTTCTTTGCCTTCTCTCAAAGGCCCTGCCGGAAGAAGATTTTCGTTGCCGTAAAGCTTTTCGCTGTCAACAAGCACAACATCAAGATCTCTGTGAAGTTTTCTGTGCTGAAATCCGTCATCTAAAATAATTTTTGTGACCCCGTATTTTGATATTGCATATTTTGAAGCCGTAACTCTGTTTTTGCTTGTTATGACAACGGCACCCGTTGTGTTTTTCGCAAGCCAGTAAGGTTCATCTCCGGCCAGTTTTGCATTATAAAAAATCTCTTTTCCGTCAGAAATTACATTAATTTGTTTGTTTGAAAGCCCCCCGCCGTAACCTCTTGAAATAATTGCTGTTTTTTCGCCTTTAGATAAAAAATACTTTGCAATCTTTGATACAACAGGGGTTTTGCCGACCCCGCCGGTTGTTATGTTTCCGACGGATATTACGTAAGCGTTCACTGTTTGGGATTTTAAAATATTGTTGTCATAAAGAATATTTTTTAACCTGCTTCCGGCTCCGTAAAATATAGAGCAAAATTTTAAAATTTCAAACAGAATGCCTCCGGCATTTTTGTTGTAATGTATTTGGGTAATTCGGGTCTTTAAGTTCATAAGAGTATTATTCTTTTTTTTGTACACCTTGAAAAAACTTTAGAACATCAATCTCCAGATTAAAAATCTCTTGTTTAATTTTTCTGAGAATTTCTTTAAGTTACAGGTTGTAACTTTTGTATCTTCAATAATTGTTTGCAATTCGGTTTTCTTTTCAGGTGTCATCTGGTTTACTGTTGAAAGTGCCATGTTGAGGTTAATCATTGCTTTGTTTGCGTTGGAAACAGCACTTGTCAAATCTTTTTTCAGTTGTTCGTCTTTCGTAAATCCGTTAATATATGTGCTGATTTCGTTTGCGTTATGGGCAATTTCTCTTATATCAGCAGCCATCTGTGCAGCTTCTTCATCATTTCCAATGATTTTATTTATGTTCTGTGCAAGTTTATCCATTGAATTCGCTGTAGACATCATTGTTGTTTTAAATTCAGGGTCGCCTATAATGGTATTTATATTTTCAGACATTTTGTTGAAATCTTTTGATGTCTGATCAAGCAGTGCCATCAAAGTGTCGATATCTTCTCTTGACGATTCAACAATTGCATCAATTTTACCCATAGTGTCCGCTGTTTTTGCCGTTAGGTCGTTGATGTTTGTTACAGACTCTTTTAGTTCTGCAATAACTTCGTCTGACAAAAGATCATTAACCTTTTTGTTTGTTTCGGTCAGGGATTCAGCTGCCTTGTATTGCCATTCCATAAAGTCTGAAATTCTCATCGGCTCCACAATTGTATAAGGAGAAGTCTGGGTCGGATAAGGAAGGGTTACATCATCTAAGGTTGAAACAAGAAGTGATTTTTGTCCTTTTTCCGTTAAGGGTTCTCCTTTTAGAAATTCCGGCAGAATAAGACCCGGAAGATTAATTATATAATCTATTTTGTATGCATTGTTAGTTTTTATGGTGTCTTTGATATTATAGGGCAGAACTTCTCTTGAAACGATTTCTATATTTTTGATTTTGCCGACATTGCAGATTTTGTCGTCAAGTTGCATTTTTACATCATCATCTTTATACAAAACATCTTTGTTTTTCATTGGAATATAAATAGTACGTGTTTTAGGAGGGGTGATTTCCAGGAAAAGTTCACCGATAAGTCCTGACTGCTGGATAGAAAATACAGATGCTTTTGGAATTTCAATTCCGGGTTCGGTGATTACGAATTTAACATCAACGTGGCTGTTTTCGTTGTCAATAACAGGCTTAATTTCCTCAACCTGACCGACTTTAAGGCCCATCATCTGAACACCTGCACCGGGGCGCATGCCGTTAACATCTTTGAATGTTATTTCAATACGTTTTGCTGAAGTGAGTGCTCTGCCTTTTACTTTAAGAACGACTCCTACCAGCAAAACCAGTGATAACAGAGTCAAAAGTCCGACTTTAAAAGATGATGAAAATCTCATTAAATCCCTTTCCTTATTTAGATAAAGCTATTGTAACAGAAAAATTATTTAATGCAAAAGTCTTAATATTCCAATCATCATTTTTTATTGCAAGTAATTTGCAAGAACCTTGCGAACATAATTTTGAGTTTCTTCATACGGAGGAACCCCGTCGTATTTGTCAACAGCGCCGGGACCTGCATTGTAAGCCGCAAGCGCCAGTATTATGTTGCCGTTATATTTGTCAAGCATTGATTTTAAATATCTTGTACCGCCGTCAACGTTTTGAACCGGATTAAACGGGTCTTTAACCCCGAGGCTTGCTGCAGTCGCCGGCATAAGCTGCATTAACCCCATTGCGCCTGCTTTGGATTTGGCTCGGGTATTGAACCCTGATTCCTGTTTGATTACGGCTTTAATCAGGTCTTCATCAACACCGTGTTTTTCTGCAATTTGTGAAATCATGCCTAAAATCTGATGTTTTTGCGTTTGATTGGCTGAAATGTTGTTTAAAGATAGCATGCCGTCCGGAATTTTGACTTCCTGAAGTTCTTCAAGCGCTGCGTTTAGGGTATTTGTCGGGTTTGTATTTTTAATAAGATTTGCATTGACCTTCATTGCCTGAGGTCCTAAAAGGAGTGAGCCAAAGTCAGTTGCAGAACTTTTTAAAACATTTTCAAAAGACTGTACATTAGCTTTTGTGTTCGGGTAAATTGTATCAATGGGGTTTTGTGTCTGCGGAATTTCAGGGCCGTTAATCTGGTTTCTAAAGTTGGCAACCCTGTTTTGAAGCTGTGCATATCTTTGCATAGCCTGAGCCTTGCCGCCTGAATTTAATAATCCCTGTATCATTTCCGAAAACATAATTTTCGTCCCCTTGTCTTTTGCCGGAAAACATGACCTGTCCGGCAACACTTACTATTCTATATACTATTACCTGATTTGTTATCCTCTATTTGAATTAATGATTTTTCTTCAAATGTCAAATAAGAGAGTTGTGAAGTGGAGTTGAA
>CALUTA010000061.1 GCA_944323585.1 Candidatus Gastranaerophilales bacterium | reverse complement strand
CCTTTCGGATATTCCCAGCCAATGCATTTGAACTCGCATGCAATCCGGCATGCTCCGCATTCAAGACAGTTTTCAAAATTCACCGTGAGGCTGCTGTCAGAGTCGTTCCATTCATAAACTTTTGCAGGACAAATCGTTGTACAGATTTTGGAAGAACACATTTTGCATTTTCCCAAATCCGGTTTTAAATGCGATTCTTCATCAGGTTTGTATTTAACTGTAAATAATTTGTCATCCAATGTCATTTTATCAAAATACTCCAGAAAAGTTTGAAAGCGCTGATTGCGTCTTTGAATAATTCTATTATATTTCTTTTTTTGACAAAGTCAAAAATAAACTTGCGGAATTTCGTGCGCTTCGGGATACTGTCAACGGTTGTAAACATATTAAAAAATCCGTTGACCTGCTCAAGATAATATCCCATAAATGAGTCGCTTCTGTTGTGTGCTTCGTCCATAAGATTTCGATAAGCTTTCAAATCTTTCATGATGAAGGATTTTTCAAGCTCCTGCTGATATTTAGAGAGCATTTTTTCGCTGAAATCCCCTTTTGCAAGAGCTGTGAGGGCAGTTTCGCCGGCGATTTTTCCGCTAATCATTGCAAGGTTTGTTCCTTCCCAGTGAAGATTATTTACAAGCATTGCCGCATCACCAACAATCATAACTCCGGCTCCTGAAAGTGTCGGAATTTTTTTGTAGCCGCCTTCCGGAATAAGGTGTGCGGAATATTCAAGCAGTTCACCGTCCTTTATTAACGGCGCAATTGAGGGGTGCTGTTTTAAACGGTCTAAAAGCTCATATGGTTTCAAATTATTTTCACATAAAGCATCAAGCCCGACCCCAAGCCCGATACTGATTGAATTTTCATTTGTGTAAATAAATCCAAGCCCCAGCATGCCTTTCATAGGTCCGCCGAAAAGCTCATATATACAGCCCTCATCATCATTAAGGTTAAATCTTTCGTTAATTTTTTCTCTGTCAAGTTTGATTACTTCTTTAACGCTCAGGGCAACGTCTTTGGGTTCAATTGTTTCACGGAAGCCGATTTGTTTTGCAAGCAGAGAATTTACCCCGTCCGCAAGCACAACAATGTCCGCATAATATTCTTCAAGTTCGGTTTTCACCCCGACAACTTTCTCATTTTCTATAATAAGTTTTCTGACGACTGTTTCTTCTGCAATGATAACTCCTTCTTTTTTTGCTTCTTCCGCCATCCATCTGTCAAATTTGCCTCTAATCACAGAGTAGCTCGGGTTTTGCAAATCTTTGTGCCTGTAAGAAATTACGGTAGAATCATCTTCGCCGAGAATTGCGAATTTATGTTCAATGTTCAATCTTTCAATCGGAGCTTCTTTTTCAAAGTTCGGGAAAATTTTGCGTGTGGGCTGTGCGTAAATCGCACCTCCGAAGACATTTTTGCTTCCGGCAAAGCTTCCTCTTTCTATCAAAACAACTTCATGTCCTGCACGGGCAATTGTTATTGCGCACGAAATCCCTGCCGGTCCTCCTCCGACAACTATAACTTCTGTTTTGTTATTAAAATTTTCGCTCATAAAGCTCCCTTTTGCCGGTTTTGTGAATAGGATGCGACAAACAAGCTTCCCGCTTCCGGCAGTCTTTGTTCAAGCCTTATTATACACCAAAGTTTGTTCGTTGTAAAATACCCGTATGAATATAACGGCAGGAATTTTTAAAGGTCAAAAAATAGCGGCTCCGGATGAAAAAATTACCCGTCCGACACTTTCTAAGGTGCGGATGGCAGTGTTTAACACTTTGCAATCCTTGACGGATTTCAACGGCAAATCTTTTCTTGATATGTTCTCAGGATCCGGAATTATGGCACTGGAGGCTCTTTCAAGAGGATTTGAAACAGCTGTCGCTATAGAAAAACATCCGAAAGTAATCAGTGTAATAAAAAATAATTATAAAAAATTCAATCCTTCTCCTGAACTTATGCATGGAGATTCTTTAAATATTGTACAAAAGTTGGATAAAAAATTTGATGTAATTTACATTGACCCGCCGTATTATTCGGGGATTTATGAGCAAAGTCTTGACGCTGTTAAAAATATCGCGCACAATATTATTATATTAGAGCACGTAACGGAAGTTGATTTCGGGGATTTAGAAATTTTGAAGCAAAAAAAATACGGGGACAAATATATTACGTTTTTACTGAATATAAAGTATTGTAAATAATTTTTTCGTGATATCATAAGAAAAAGTGTTTGGTACAGTTTATTTAATTTAAGGAGAAAAACTATGAGCGAAAAACGCGTATGGCTTTTCAGAGAGGGCAACGCTAATATGCGCAACCTTTTAGGCGGAAAAGGCGCAAACCTTGCTGAAATGACCAATTTGGGGTTACCTGTTCCTCCTGGATTGACAATCACTACAGAAACCTGTATGGATTATATCAATCACGGAAACAAAATGCCTGCAGGCTTGATGGATGAGGTTAAGGCTGCACTCAAGGATGTTGAAGAACAAACCGGAAAAAAATTCGGAGACACAACAAATCCGTTGTTGGTATCAGTTCGTTCCGGCGCAAGACTTTCAATGCCCGGCATGATGGAAACTATTCTTAACCTCGGTATGAATGATGATACTGTTGAAGCAATGATCAGATTAACTAACAATCCGAGATTCTGCTATGACAGTTACCGCCGTTTCTTAACAATGTTCGGCTCTGTTGCATGGGACATGGACAGACAAAAATACTTCGAATCTGAAGTTGAAAAAGTTAAAGAAAGAGAAGGCGTAAAAGAAGATACACAAGTTTCTGCTGACGGATGGAAATCTTTGATTCCTATTTACAAAAATGTTATTAAAGAAGTGACAGGCAAAGAATTTCCGCAGGATCCTTATGTTCAGCTTGAAGAAGCAATTGAAGCCGTATTCAGATCATGGAATATTCCAAGAGCCGTTGCTTACAGAAACATGAACAAAATTGACCACAATTACGGAACAGCCGTAAACGTTCAGACAATGGTATTCGGAAACATGGGTGACGATTGTGCTACAGGTGTTTCATTCACCCGTAACCCCGCAACCGGCGAAAACAAATTCTACGGCGAATATCTTACAAACGCTCAGGGCGAAGACGTTGTTGCAGGTATCAGAACTCCGAAAGAAATTTCAGAACTTGCAAATGAAATGCCTGACTTGTACAAACAATATGTTGACATCGCTAAAAAACTTGAAAACGGTTACAAAGATGTTCAGGATATGGAATTCACAATTGAAAAAGGCAAACTCTGGATTCTTCAAACCCGTAACGGCAAAAGAACAGCCGCAGCAGCTGTCAGAATTGCCGTTGAAATGGAAGAAGAAGGAATTATTACAAAAGAAAGAGCAATTCAGCTTGTTGATCCTTATACAGTTAATCAAATTCTTCTTCCTTGTTTTGACGAAGCAGCAGTTAAAGAATCCCATAAGATTGCACACGGTGTAAACGCATCTCCGGGTGCAGCTGTCGGTAAAATCGTATTTGATACGGAAGAAGCCGCCCAAAGAGGTTCAGCAGGTGAAAAAGTTATTCTTGTACGTGTTGAAACATGTCCGGATGATATTCACGGAATGGCTGTTGCTCAAGGTGTTCTGACACTCAGAGGCGGTGCAACTTCTCACGCAGCAGTTGTTGCAAAAGGTATGGGCAAACCCTGCGTTTCAGGATGCGAAGATTTGAAAATCGACCTTGCAAATGAAACATTGACTGGCAGCGACGGAACTGTTTACCATAAAAATGACATTATCTCTCTTGACGGCGGTAAAGGTATTGTTATGGCAGGTGCAGTTAAACTTGTAGAAGCAAAAATTGATGACAACTGGAATAAATTCTTCTCATGGGTTAACGAAATTAAGCAGATGAAAGTTGAAGCCAATGCTGATACTCCAAAAGATATTGAAAACGCATTGAAATTCGGGGCAGAAGGTGTCGGACTTTGCAGAACAGAACACATGTTTATGGATCCTGAAAGACTTCCATGGGTTCAGAAAATGATTATTGCAGGAACTCCCGAAGCAAGAAAAGAAGCTCTGGATAAACTTCTTCCGATGCAATATTCCGACTTCTACGCAATGTTCAAGGCTCTCGGGCCAAAACCGATGACAATCAGATTGTTAGACCCGCCGCTTCATGAATTCCTCCCGAACAAGGAAGATTTAATTGAAGAAGTTGCAACTTTAAAAGCTCAGGGTAAAGATTACAAAGAAAAAGAAAATCTTCTCCATATAGTAGAAGGTTTGTCAGAATCTAACCCGATGATGGGCTTAAGAGGATGCCGTTTGGGACTTACTTATCCTGAAATTAACGAAATGCAGGTAAGAGCAATATTTGAAGCTGCATGTGATGTTAAAAAAGAAGGAATTGATGTTAAACCATGGATTATGGTTCCGCTTATCGGTCATGTCAATGAACTTAAAGTTGCAAGAGAAATTCTTATCAGAGTCGCAAAAGATGTAATGGAAGAAAAAGGCATCAAGGTCGACTACAAATTCGGAACAATGATTGAAATTCCTCGTGCAGCTTTGACTGCTGACGAAATAGCAGAATATGCCGAATTCTTCTCATTCGGAACAAACGACCTGACGCAGATGACATTCGGATTTTCTCGAGATGACGCTGAAGGAAAATTCCTCAAACGATATGTTGAACAGAAAATTCTTCCGGCAAACCCGTTTGAAACTCTCGATACAAAAGGTGTTGGTCAGCTTATCGAAATGTCTATGGCTAAAGGCAAACCGGTTAATCCGAAACTTGTCGGCGGTGTTTGCGGTGAACACGGCGGAGATCCTGATTCAGTCAAGTTCTCACATCAAATCGGACTTGATTATGTATCCTGCTCACCGTTCAGAATTCCGCAGGCAAGACTTGCTGCGGCTCAGGCAGTTGTGGAAGCTAAAGAAAAAGCAAAACAGCTTGCAGCGGTGTAGCGGTAGGGGATTAAAACTAAACGAAAAGGCGGTCGGATTATTCCGGCCGTCTTTTTTAGGGACTTATATAGCGAAATCTACAATATTTTTCAAAACAACGTCATACTGAGCGTTAGCGAAGTATCTAAATATAAAAAGATTCTTCGGGTAAAGCCCTCAGAATGACGAATTTTTTAATAGTATCTATGGAATTTGCTATATAAGTCCCCTTTTTTAATACTTTACCAAATCTTGTATTATAATAATGTTATGGATAAAAAGACCTTTGTGAAGTATTTAAGAACACTCGGGATTGAGGTTCATACAACGACAAAAGCCCGCGGGCATCATGGATTTTTCTGCAAAAATCGCATAGATATTTCAAAAGACACACCCGAATACAAGGTCATTCCGACTATGATGCATGAGTTTGCGCATTATATTCACTATCAGCTTGAGCCTGATATGCCAAAAAACGGCGGAAGTTTTCAGGTTCTTTTTAAATCAGACAGCCCCCTGATTGAAGCGGAACTTTTTAAAGTGACTAATTTTGTTGATGAGAATTCACTCTGCGTAAAACTTTACGAACACAAAGACAGGATGCGCCAAAAAATCAGCGAATATGACAAAATTATTAAAAAATCTTATCCAAAATTTCAACGCTCCAAGAAGTTTAAGGAATTTGACAAATACATCAAGCGTTCTGATGCAAGGTATCTGTTGAAGTATGACAGGGTAAAAGTTATGGGCGGTTTTTTGGGATTAGTGCCGAAACTTTATACCATAAGCACGATTGAAGAATGTTTCCCTGATATGCCGGAAGCGTTTGCAGCATACATAAGGCTCAAATCCTGTACAAAAAAACAGTCGAGAATTTCCGCAAGAATAAACAGAATGAACAAATACTACAAACGTCCGACAGAACTTTTTGCAAGGTTTGTGGAGGGGCTTTATCTGGACAGAGAATGGGTTGAAGCACTTGCTCCTTATACGACGGAGAGGTTCTTTGGCTTGCTCGAAAGCGGATATTATGGTAATCTTAAAGATGTAATTCCCAAATATTGAGGTTGGTATGGAAGAAAAAACTGTTGCACAAATGCGCTCGGAATTGAGAGATTTTTACTTTAAAAAAGTCAAGCCTAATCTTGAAACTTTAAATAAAAAACGCAAAAAGAAAAGGGCTGATGTTTTTGCATTGATTTTAATTTTAACGGGATTTGCACTGTTTTTTTTAATCGGAAATATTAAAATAAACGAGTTCTCTCTGGCTATTCTACCGGTTATTTGTCTTGTTTCGGGAGCTATTGTTCTAATGTTAAACCATAAGGGCGAAAAAAATCTCGTAATACAGATTGACGTTAATGGTGAATATGATTTTAAGAAGATTTATATGTCTGAGTTTTTGAAAATTTTTGGTGATTTGAAATGGGAAGATGTCGGAAAATCGTCTAAACCTATTAATATGGAAAAATATACAACTTCAAATTTACTGAGTTCTTTTTTGGTAGGTGCCTTTGGAGATAGAATTTGGGGGTCCTATAAAGATGTAAAATTTGATATTTTTGAATTGGACACAAGTAAAACTTCATTGCAGTGTTTTATAAATACTTTAATAATTCTACCCTTTATATTTGGTTGCGGGTGTGCGGTATTTTTTGTTATATTCGGAATTTTATTTCCGCTGGTAATTTTTCTTAGTAACATATTTAATAACGGTGCAATAATAGGATGGTTTTTAGGCCTTTATCTTATAGGTATTCCTTTGATTATGTTGATTAAGTATTTTTCATTGTCAGGGTTCAGGGGGGTATTTATCGAGTTTGACATGAACAAAAATTTTGAAGGGCACACTTTTATTTTGGAAAGGGCAGTTACAAACAGAGGAATTAAGTTCGACCATTCAAAATTTGAAGAAGTAAAACTTGAAGACCCTGAATTTATGGAAAAATACAAAATTTATTCAAACAATCAAGTTGAGGCAAGATATGTTCTGACGACTGCCTTTATAGAAAGATTCAAAAACATGAAAGTTGCATTCAAGGCAAAATACATAAGGGCTTCATTCAAAGACGGCAAAATAATAATAGCAATAGATGCAGGACGTGATTTATTTCAGATGGCGAATTTGAATACGGATACAGACAGCAATACGTTTGTCGAAATATTTAACGAGATTATGTCCATAAGAGAACTAATCAACGCATTGAAACTGAACGAAAAAATCGGGTTGTAAAATTATAGGAGCTGAAAGCATGACTGAAAAATCTGTTGTGCAAATGAGGGCAGACTTAAGAACATTTTATGTGAACAAAATTAAGCCGGAACTTGGTACAATAAACAGATTGCGAACAGGAAATAAGTATAAAAATTTGCCGTTAATAATTTTTGTATTCGGAGTGATATTGTGTCTTATATCAAGGATTCTTCCGGACGGCGAAAGAATTTTGGCACTTGGTATTCCTTTTGCAGCAATCGGATTTATATTTTTGATTTTTCAGGGGATATCAAGACCCGCAAACGTTGTGGAATATAGCTGTGAAACGGATATAAAGAAAAAGTATATGCCTGAATTTTTACAAATTTTCGGTTCTGATATGAAAATTTTGGATTATCAGCTTCTGAAAACAATTGTAAAAGATTCTGATGTTTATCAACGATTGAATATTATGAATCCATATTTGGCTTTATCATTTGACGATACAATTTGCGGTAAATACAGAGGGGTAGATTTTCATATTCTTGAGGCTGACACATCTGTATCCGGAAATTTGGCTGTATATGTTGTTGCAGGGATTTGCGTACTTATATTTTTGAATATTTTAAAAGACTTAAGTGTTTTGCTTGTTCCTTTTGTTCTGTTTGTAATAGTTTTGATTATATTGTTGAAATCACTGATAAAACGTCCGTTTCGTGGTGTTTTGGTCGAATTTGTTATGAACAAAAATTTTGACGGACATACATTTGTACTGGAAAGAGCGCACACAAGCTTGGGAATAAAGTTTGACCATTCAGAATTTGAGGATGTAAAACTTGAAGACCCTGAATTTATGGAAAAATACAAAATTTATTCAAACAATCAAGTTGAGGCAAGATATGTTCTGACGACTGCCTTTATAGAAAGATTCAAAAACATGAAAGTTGCCTTCAAAGCAAAATATATAAGAGCTTCATTCAAAGACGGCAAAATAACCATTGCAATAGATGCAGGCCGTGATTTGTTTCAGATGGCAAATTTGGGTAAGGAAACGGACAGCAATACATTTAC
>CALUTA010000060.1 GCA_944323585.1 Candidatus Gastranaerophilales bacterium | reverse complement strand
CAGGATTCCATCTCTGTTGTCACCATCTGGAGCCTTGTTTGATATTCAACCATCTGCTTGTCAAGTTTCTGCTCTAAAATTTTTAATTTTGCCTGACGTTGATTTAATTGTTTTATAACAGGAGAATCTGGTGAATAGTCAGTCCCGACCTGCATCAAATCCGCTCCTGCACGAGTCAAGCCTTCCCTTGCCTGAATTACAAGTTGTATCTTGTATTCAAGTTCACTCTTTTCATTCGTTAATTGTTGCAATCTTAAGGAATCTACTGCTACACCCATTTTTCCGGTCCTTTATCTTGTTTCGTTGAGATTACTGCCTTTCAAGAATGTGTGCTGATTGTTTTCCGCAATCAACTGTTCCATCTTTTTAAATTGATGCATATGATAATTCAATCTGTACTGCGCCATTTTTCTTTTCTTGTTCATTGTAAGAAAATCTTTGATACCGTCTACAAACGAATTTATCATTGCTTTTATAGGGTTTTTCCTTATCAGGAAATTCTTTGAATATATTGCGAAGTCTATAAACCGCTTTACATTCATCTCTAAAGTATCACGAAACATATTATTCCTTTACACTTTAGACCTACA
The DNA here is from genome assembly GCA_944323585.1 of Candidatus Gastranaerophilales bacterium. Classification (GTDB taxonomy): domain Bacteria; phylum Cyanobacteriota; class Vampirovibrionia; order Gastranaerophilales; family Gastranaerophilaceae; genus Scatenecus. The sequence continues at coordinate 7,618 of CALUTA010000060.1, read as the reverse complement.
ACTATATAAAAACATTTTAAACGTTGAAATTGCTTTATTTTCTCGATTTGCTTAACATGTCTTAATCTTGCTGTAAGTCATCTTATACATTCTGTCATTACAGCTAATTTATCGGCAGAGAATAATAAAAACTTTAGGATATTTTAAGTTATATTTACAAAAAATTATAAATTCTGAATAGCCTTGCTATCACCGTCAATAGATTCTTTAAGCATCTTTTTAACGACGTCGCCCTGAGTATCAAGCATTTTGCAAACAGTTTCTATATTACGAACTTTGTTTGAAAGGATTACGTCAGCGTTTGCGGTTATGTTGCCCGTTACATTCTGGTAAGCTGCAAGAGCCGCAGAAGTTGTACCCTGCATCAAGTTACCCATTACAAGAGCGGGAAGTCCATATTCACCCAAATAAGGAGCCGCCGCCTGCATAATACCGCCCCATCCCGAAATTACACCCGCTATCGGAAGAACAATATTACGGGCAGCCATCCCAAATCCGTTTGCTGTACCGACACCATAAGCAGCGGCACTTGCAATATCGGCAATTCCGCCTATTCCTGACGCATAACCGGTTGCAACACCCGTATCAGACCCCCATCCTGAAAGAATTGAGGCTGCTCCGCCGGTTGCATAACCGTCAAGCCCCCACGAAACAGGAGCTGCTCCGCCGCCGGGAAAACCTGAATAATTATATAAAGAGTCGATTCCAAATGCCGAATTGCCGGTAAATTGGGAAGAATAAGAGGTTCCCGGAATATTCATCATTTCAGAAGCCCCAAAAACTGTTGCAAATGATGACGGGGCCAGCAAACTTGCCATTCTATACAAAAAACTGCCGGTCATCTCAAACCCTGTGCCTGAACCGCTTCCAGAAACAGTCAAATCACGCAATTTGTCATATGTTTCAAATAGCTGCGCTTTAGCATCTCCGCTTGCAGAGCCGAATTTGTTTGCTATTACCAGATAACTGTCGTTTTTGTAAGCCATTTTTACCTCTTTGTCTAAACTGTTTTTATGAAAATCGGTTTTATATTTAACCAATTACTATTCAAATGTTTTGAATGTAGATTCAATGTTCTTTTCAATAACCTTAGCAACCGCTTCCATCTCTGTCTGCAGTGCTTCCTGCTCTGTATCAAGCTGGCGGAGTCTTAATTCAAGGGTTCTGTCCTGTTCCTGAATTTTTTTGGTTTTTGCATTGATATCTTCAATCTTTTTCTCATAAACCTGCTGGTCGTAATAATACTGGTTCATTGCATCATTATAAGCGGCCTCATCTGTAATTGTTTCTGTATTCAAAGTTCTTACAGCTGAAGAATCCTCAAATCTTATTGATTCAGCACGTCCGTTTTCGTCAAAATCAATAACTGCTCGTTCTGTTTGCTCGATTTTAGTTGAAACAGCCTGAGCTGTATAATATTTAAGCGACGGCTGGTTTTCTGACGGCATTGACGCATCAGGAGCACCATTCCAAGAATTCATCAAATCTTCATAACAGGCAAAATATCTTTGTCCTGAATCTTCCCACGTATAAATTGTTGAATCTGATTGTGCAAATACTGATTCCGGCCAATCCTCCAGTATCTGTTCATACTCTTCCAACTGTTCTTTATCAGTCGGGTCGTAAACAGAAAGCTCTATGTTGCCTATCATTGTCGGAACGCCTGAGGCTACCGAATAATCAGAAGCCGCTGCCGCACCTGTCATTACACCTTCAATATCCGATGCTGATATAAAATGCACTACAGCATCTGAATCTGTATAGGTATAAAGCTGATCCGTATCCACTTTTGCCAGAGATGGATTTTCGGCAACTGCTTTATCGTAGGCTGTTTTCATTGCCTCATCATTTTCATCATATTTTGCACACTGATTTCCGTTAACCGTATATGAGGCAGTTCCCGTTTCCGGATCAGTAACAGATGCTATTGTATTTGCCGGAATTTCCATCACTGCAGCTCTTGTGCCGCTCATATAATAGTCACTTGCGGCAGCTTCGCCGTTTGCGGCAGAAGCCAATTGATCCTGCAGAACTATGTGCATTTTTCCGCCTGAATCTCTGTATGTCATTACGTTATTCAAATCAGCTTCTCTTAAGTCAGCATAAGATGCTGATAATGTATCATACAATTCACTTTGTTCGGCATCATTCGGATCGTATGCACTGCACTGGTAGCCTCTGACTGAATATATGGTTTCACCTGTTACAGGATCTGTTGTTGTTTCAACCTTGTTTTCATCTATTTCATTTTTCTCAATTCTGTCGCTTACCAGAACCTGAGGATTACGTTTGATATTTTCAATACCGGTAAATACATCTGAATAATGATAATGAGTAACCAGATAATTGTATCCGTCAGGATCATTTTCCAACGGGGTCATACTTGTAATTGTTTCTCCAACAGTTCCGTCTTCATATGAATACTGTGTTGTTGTATAATCCTGTGTACTCGGAGCTGTAGGAACTTCCAGCGCCAGCAGCTCATTAAACGTATTTGCACTCTGGTTAGCCAATGCTGTACGAGCCTGGTTTATCTGTTGTCCTTCATATTCTACGTTGGTTTTTCTTGCGGTCAAGCCTAAGTATCTTGCCTGTGATGCTGCCATGCCCATAAAGTTCTCTCCTTCTATATAAAGCTCTTTTTAATACCTGCTACATTCAGGGTAATAATGATTATTTTCAAAATGTCAACATTACTATTTGAATTATACGGCAATTTTAATAATTTTTAACAACCTGATATGAAAAAATCATCCGAAAAGTGTAGCTGAATTTTAAATTTCAATCATTTAAACCAATAAAAAAGCCGGTTAAAAAACCGGCCTTAGAAATTTTTCATTATGCAAAGTTTATTCTTCTGTTGAAGTTTTAGGTTCATTAACAGTTAATGCAATCCGCTTGTCTGTCGGATTAAACTTCAATATATAAGTTTCAACTTTATCTCCTACTTGAAGAATACAATCTTTTTGATTTTGAATTTCAACTACTTCATTGTGCGGAAGCAAAGCTTCTACACCCGGAAATACTTCTACGAAAGCTCCGAAGTGTTTAATTCTTGTTATTGTACCTTCTACCTTGTCGCCTTCTTTAATCTGTTTTTCAGCCTCAAGCCACGGATCCGGCTCAAGATTTTTAAGGCTCAATGAAACTCTTTGTTTGTCATGATCTACAGCAATAACTTCTACGTCGATTTTGTCGCCGACTTTAAGAATATCAGTCGGATGGTCAATCCATCTCCAGCTTAACTGTGAAAGCGGGAGCAGGCCATCGATTCCACCGAGGTCAATAAATGCACCGAAATCTGTAATTCTCACAACGTCGCCTTTGACAATTTGTCCAGGCTCAATCTGCGCAAATACATTTTTTCTGGCTTCAACTGCACTGTCTTCATAAACCTTTTTATTAGACAGAATGAAATTATTCTGCTGGCTGTCAAGAGTCAGTATTTTAAGTTCTAGCTTTGACCCGACTTCAAGATCCGATTCTTTACTCCTCAATTGAGAAGAAGGAACAAACCCTCTGACTCCGGAAATTTCAACAAGCACACCGCCTTTCACAATTCCTGCAATTGTTCCAAGAATAGTTTCATCAGAGGCTTTTGCTTTTTCAAGTTCTTTCCATGCATATGCAAAGTCAACTTTTTTGCGGGAGAGAAGGAATTTACCGTCTTCATCTTCTTCTCTTATGATAAGAAATTCATATTCTTTGCCTTTTTCCAATTTTGTTTCAACGTTTTCGTCTTTGTCAGCGGCTTCACGAATAGGAACAACCGCAATTGTTTTTGCTCCAATATCAACCATTACACCTTGACTGTCATAGCCACAGACTATACCTTTTACTAAATCACCTTTTTGGAAATTATAGTCATACTGCTTTAATAATTCTTCAAAATCCAATTCACTTGATGCCATCTTTACTCCATTTACTGATCTAAACTGTTATACAATTATGATTGTAGCAAAATTTGGCTAATTTGTAAATATTTTTTAACAATCTTTAACAAAAATTTTTAAAAATATTCAAATTATGCCTGTATTTTGCGTTATTTTACGGCTTTATTATTTAGTTTTTCAAAGAATTTATTAAATCTTCTATTGTTTTTTCTTGCAGGGTAATCTCCTCAATTCTCTCTTTTGTCTGTTTTATAAGCTCCTGCGGAGCATTTGCGACAAACTTGGGGTTGTTAATACGGCCGGAAAGTGATTTTTTCTCGGCTGTAAGTTTGTCCAATTTCTTTTGTTGACGTGCTATTTCTTCATTAAAATCAATCAAATTCTCAAGCGGCACTATGATTTTTGAAGCCCGGACAACAGCCGTTGCTGATTTTTTCGGTGCCTCATCAGAACTTTTGCCGTATGTAATATTTTCTACACGTGCAAGCCTTTTGATATATGCTTCAATCTCTTTAAAAATCGGTTCCTCTTTTTTGTCGGCACGAATTTCAATATCGAATTTTACTGACATTGCAATATTAAATCCCTGACGCAAGTTTCTCAATGACTTGATTGTTTCAAAAACAAGGTCCATTTCTTCAGCTTCTTTTGCAAATTCCAATTTCTCGTCAAACACAGGGAATTTTGCAACTATCAAAGCTTTTGTTTCTGTTTCTTTCGGAATCAACTGCCATACACGCTCGGTTATATGAGGCATTATAGGATGAAGCATTCTCAATGACATATCAAGAACATACCTCAAAACCCGCTGGGTATTGAGTTTCAAACTTTCATCCTGAAGCTGGATTTTGGCAATTTCAACGTACCAGTCGCAGTATTTGTTCCAGAAGAAATCATACAGAATATGCGCAGTTTCGCCGATTCTAAATGTTTGAATATTTTCGTTAATCAATTTTGCAGTATTATTCAACTCATTCAAAATCCACTTGTCTGCAATTGTCAGCTTGTCAAAATCAATATCTTTATTATCAACACCTGAAAGGTTCATCAAAACAAACCTTGAAGCGTTCCAGATTTTATTTGCGAAGTTGCGGCCGTATTCAAATCTTTCGTCGCTGATTTTGATATCCTGCCCGCCGTATGTGCAAAGGGATGTCATTGTAAATCTGAGAGCGTCACTTCCATATTTGTCAATAATTTCAACCGGATCAATTGTGTTGCCTTTGGATTTTGACATTTTCTGGCCTTTTTCATCTCTGATAAGGCCGTGAATATAAACGGTTGAGAACGGAGCTTTTCCTGTGAATTCCAGCCCCATTGTAATCATTCTTGCGACCCAGAAGAAAATAATATCAAATCCTGTAACAAGCGTAGTTGTCGGATAGAATTTTTTGAAATCTTCAGAATCCGTATTTGGCCAGCCCATGGTTGAAAACGGCCACAAACCTGATGAAAACCATGTATCAAGCACATCAGGATCCTGAACATAATTATCCGGATCAGGATTTTCTCTTGCTACAACCATTTCACCGGTTGTCTTGTGATAGTAAGCGGGAATTTGATGTCCCCACCACAATTGACGGGAAATACACCAGTCACGGATATTTTCCATCCAGCTGAGATAATTTTTCTCCCATCTTTCTGGAACGAATTTTATCCGTCCGTCTTTAACAGCGGCAATTGCTTCTTTTGCAAGCGGTTCCATTTTTACGAACCACTGTTCGGACAACAACGGCTCAATTGTTGTGTTGCATCTCTGGCATTTGCCGACATTATGCTCATGATCACGGGTTCTAAGCAAGAAGTTTTTATATGAAAGCATACCGATAATTTTTTCTCTTGCTTCATAACGGTCAAGCCCGTGAAGTTCAGGAGGAACCTCGCCGCAAGCCTTCATTTTGCCTTCTTCATCTATTACCCAAATCGGTTTTAAGTTGTGGCGCTTGCCGACTTCGTAGTCGTTCGGATCATGGGCAGGCGTAATCTTAACAGCACCTGTTCCGAAGTTCTTATCCACGTATTCGTCTGCAATAATCGGAATTTCACGCCCTGTAAGCGGAATAACAACAGTTTTTCCGATAAGTTCGGAGTATTTGTAATCCGTCGGGTGAACGGCAATTGCAACGTCACCGAAAATCGTTTCAGGACGTGTGGTTGCAACAATAATCGCACCGGATTCACCTTTAAGAGGATACGAAATCTCCCACATGTGCCCCTGTTCGGTTACGTATTCTGTTTCGACATCCGAAATCGCACTTTTGCATCTCGGGCACCAGTTTACGATATATTTACCTTTATAAATCAAGCCTTTTTCGTATAATCTTACAAAAACTTCTTTTACGGCTTTTGAACAGCCTTCATCAAATGTAAACCGTTCTCTTGAGCGGTCAAAAGAGGCTCCGAGGCGTTTGCACTGGTCTAAGATTGCACTTTTATGCTGGTTTGCCCATTTCCAGGTTTCTTCAAGAAATTTTTCTCTGCCCAAATCGTATCTTGAAAGACCTTTTTCTCTGAGTTTTTTCTCTACAACGTTCTGAGTCGCAATTCCCGCATGGTCAGTTCCCGGAAGCCAGAGTGTTTCAAACCCAGACATTCTGTGATAGCGTGTCAGAATATCCTGCAATGTTTCATCCAGAGCATGCCCCATATGAAGGACACCGGTTACGTTCGGCGGAGGAATCACTATTGAATAAGCAGGCTTTGCGCTTTTAGCGTCAGCCTTGAAAAATCCGCCTTCTTCCCAGAATTTGTATATACTTTCTTCTGTGGCTTTGGGGTCGTAAACCGTTGGTAAGTCTTCTATTTTTATTGCAGTTTCTGTCATTTTAAATCCTTCTTCTTTATGCCTCTCTTACAAAAGAATAACATAAAAAAATATATATCAGTAACTTTTTTGATTATATATGAAATTTTGTATATGTTAAAGGCGCAGCCGAAATTCGGCTGCGCCTTACTTTGCTGATATTTTTATCCGCCTATGCTTTCGGAATTGAATTTGCTATAATTTCCATTTCTTCCAATGAAGCATAAACTGCATGGCATCCGCAATCTACGTATAAAATTTGGCCGGTAGTTCCGGTTGAAAGATCTGATGCCAGATATAAACCTGCTTTGCCGACATCTTCAAGTGAAACGTTTCTGCCAAGAGGTGCCTTTGCAACTGCAGCTTTAAGCATTTTATCAAATCCAGAAATACCTTTAGCTGCAAGAGTTTTAACAGCACCGGCTGAAATACAGTTGACTCTGATTCCTTTTTTACCCAGATCAGCAGCCAGATATCTCATTGATGATTCAAGAGCAGCTTTCGCAACTCCCATAATGTTGTAATTTGCAACTACGTATTCAGAACCGAGGTAAGTAAGCGCAAAAATTGATCCGCCTTCATTCATAATCGGTTCAGCGTATTTGCAAAGAGAAATTAAAGAGTATGCACTGACTCCCATTGCAAGATCCCAGCCTGCACGGGAAGTATCAATAAATCTGCCCTGCAAATCTTCTTTTGCAGCAAATGCAACGGCGTGAACTACAAAATCTATTTTGCCGTATACTCTTTCACATTCTTTAAATACAGCTGCAACTTCTTCTTCTTTAGTAACGTCGCAGTTCATAATAATTTTTGCACCCATTTCTTCTGCAAGAGGTCGAACCCTTTTTTCCATCGGCTCACCGGCATAAGTAAATGCAATATCGGCTCCTGCTTCATGAAGTTGTTTTGCTATTGCATA
>CALUTA010000059.1 GCA_944323585.1 Candidatus Gastranaerophilales bacterium | reverse complement strand
ACTTCCACTCCGGGGCAAACAGGCATCGGATGCCCCTGAAGTCTGCTTCCGAGTTTTCTAAATGTTAATAGTTCTTCTTTTTCAAAATATCCTATTTGCGAAAGAACGGAATAATATGCTGGAGATACATGCCCTTTTGACAGTACAAATCTGTCACGGGTGTCAAATTCCGGCGACCTGTGCCATTGCGGGAGTGTTTTCATACATTTGTGAAAAAGAACCGTCAAAAGTTCAACCGAGGATAAAGACCCGCCAATGTGGCCTGAGGCTGCATTGTAAACCATTTTTACAATATTTTGTCTGTTTTCTTTGCAAAGGGTTTTAAGTTCTTTAACTTCTGTATCCGTAAGCATTTTTATACTCCTATAATTCTTTCTTTCAAAACTTTTAATATGAACAGCGGAAGGGTTGGAAATATTCTCTTAAATCTTTTAGGTTCCTTAACTGTTCTGTAAAGCCATTCTAAACCTATTTTTTGATAAATCTCGGGCGCACGCTTGACTGCCCCTGCCCAGACGTCGAAACTTCCGCCGACTCCGATAAATAACGTGTTTGGCAAAAGTTCTTTGAGTTTGTAATTTAATTCTTCCTGCTTTGGCGAGCCGAGTGCCGTTAAGACTACCGCAGGCTGACAGGTGATAAGATGGTCAACGATTTCGCTGTCATCTTTAAAATATCCGTCATGGTAGTAGACGATATTTATGTTTTCAATTTCTTTATTCAAATTTTCAACTGCCTTTGAGATTACTTCAGGCTTTGCGCCGATAAGGGCTGCTGTTTTATTTTCTTTGGAATATTTTTCAAGAATTTTTCTGCCGAATTCAATGCCCGCAATCCTTCTTACATTATGTCCGAGAATTTTCAGGCCTATTTGAACCCCTATGCCGTCCGGAATGACAAGTTCCGAGGCGTTAATTATCTTTGCAAATTCCGGATGTTTGGAGGCATAAGCAATCATTTCAGGATTTATTGTTACTACCTGTCCTTTTTGAGCATATTCAAGAGCCTCCTCAAATGTGAATGTGTCAACCGGCAGGTTTTGAAGTTTTACAGTGTGTCTTTCCATAAGTAAATTATAAACCAATAGTTTTGTGTGGTAAAGATTTTAATAAAATATCGTAATTATCCCTTGAAAATATGTTTTGATAGACTGTATGCCTGCGACTGAGTGGCAGGATGCGCGGAACGCTAGATCAGAACCAAAGCAATTTTGTCTTTCAATGTCATTCTGAACTTGTTTCAGAATCTCGTGGGGATCCTGAAATAAATTCAGGATGACAAAATGGCTTTGGTAGTATGTGGGTATTCCTCCGCATTTGTTTGTTCTTATTTATGTGTATGTTAAGTGATAATTACGTAAAATATTACTCATGTGGCTAATTGTTTTTATGGTCTGAGAACTGTTTAATATAATTAAATCTTTTTCATACTTCCAGCTATTCTTAATTCCAACGAGCTCTGTTTCAGGGCTCTTTTTATTCGGTTTTTGTAGTAGAATTTTGTGTATGAATTCTAAAGAAATGAAAGCCAGAGAATTGTTCAGAAGCGGATACAACTGTGCGCAGTCTGTATTCTGTGCATTCTGTGACGAAACTGGCATGGATTTTGAGAGTGCCCTGAAACTTTCATCATCATTTGGAGGCGGCATGGGACGGCTCAGGGAAGTATGCGGGGCTGTTAGTGCTATGTTTATGATTGCAGGATGTTTATATGGTTATACAGAGCCTGATAATGATGAAATTAAAGGACGGCATTACAAGCTTATTCAGGATCTGGCGGAAAAGTTTAAAAAAGAGCATGGCACAATAATCTGCCGTGAGCTTCTGGGGCTTGAAAAGGGTGAAAATTCGACTCCCGTTCCTTCACCGAGAACAAAAGAATATTATGCTCAGAGGCCTTGTGAGAATTTTATCGGCAGTGCCGCAAAAATTGTTGATGAAATTATAAAATCCAGACAGTTTTAATATTAAAATTCTCCGTCATCAATTCCAGGCTCATCAAGCGGTTCTGGTTTTGGTGTGTTTTCCTGAACCTGCGGAGTCGTTTCTACATAGTTGCCGTCTATTTCTGTTTGTTGTTCGGTGTCTTTCCATACAGGTTTTACTATTACTCGAAGGACAGGGAATAAAGCATCTCTGCTTTTGAAATGTGACATAACCATAATTCTCGGCATTCTGATTTCAAAAATATTGTTGAATAATTTGTTTTCCGGTTTGTAATATTCAAACTGGTATTTATAAAAATCTCTGTCCGTGTCATTCAAGATCATAAACGCTCTTTTCCTGAATGCCGGAAGTTCTACTGTAATCTCATTATTTTCGTCAAATTCGGAAACCGGCAGAATTTTTACATCAGGAAACATATTTTGAACTTCATTTTTCGTAAGTTCTCTTGTTGTAAAGTCTTCTCCGTCAAATCCGAGTTCAAAGAATTTCAACAGATGTGCGCTGTAAGCATAAAGTTTTCCGTAATATAAAAATTCATAAGTCGAATTAAGTTCGTATTCTTTGTCGCCATTAGTAAAATAAGTATAGCTTCCGCTTCCGATTGAAATGTGTTTGGTGAATACATAATGATTTAATCCAAGATTTCTTGTCCATATTTTGGTTTCAGGGTTGTAATCAATAATTTGATTATTTTTTATTGAGTTTAATACAGCCTCATCAACTTCATATGCTGAAACGATTCCGCTTGTAAGTATCATAATTAAAGTTGTAAGTAAAATTTTTTTCATAAATGCTATCCCCTCAATTTTCAATTGATAATACCATAAAAAATGTTTTCTGTCATTTGTGAAATATTTATGCAATTTTAACAAAACTTGCGGATTCAGACGGGTTTACCGGTTTTTCAGCAGTTTTGCCGGATTTATGCAAAATGTAGTAGGCTCCGATTCCGGCAATAGCTGCTCCGGCCGCAATGACCGGCAAAAAATATTTGTTTTTCTGTTTTGTTTTTGAAAAATCTTCAAATACTTCTTCGATATTGGAATTTTGTGACGGCTGTACAGAATCCTGTGTTTTTTCGTACAGAAAATCTCTGTATTTTACTATCAGGCCGTAAAGAACCGGATGGTCTTTATCAAGGCCTCTTGCTTTAAATATCTTTTCAAGAGAGTCCATTTTGTTGGCTCCAAAACCGTTTTCAACTGCCTCGTGATATTGTTTTTTAAAATCATAAAGGATTTTGTGGCAGTAGTTTTCATCCGGTGTTTCGTCACAGTTGAAGCTGTGTTTGTCAAATCTTACTTTATATCCGAATGTGTCCATAAAAAACTGCATAGTGTTTTTGCCGGTCATTGCTTCCGCCATTTTGGCTTTTGCATATTCAGATGGAATATTTACAAACTTTTTATCAAGATTAAAAAGTTTGGCAAGCGGTTCAATAGAGTCTGCTTTCGGGTGAAGATATTTAACTTCTCCGTTGTCTTTGTACGGGTATGGAATATCGTTTGCAATTTCGGCAAGCGGCTGGTGGTCGTGGTTGCCGACACCGACTATAGAATATTCAGGGGTAAATCCTCTTGCTTTATATGCTTCATTAGAGCCCCAGCCGTTTTTCATATACATTGTGCTTAAGATTTTCATCCTTTTTTGAAGCGGTTCAATCATTTTGCCGTCTTTTTCCCAGGCAAAATCATCGGGGCCTGCTTCAAATTCCCAGATAAGGTTTTTAAGATCAAAATCTTTACCTTTAACTTCTTTTACCCATTTTTCAATTAATTTTAAAATTCTGTCATCAAAATATGGCTTTTCAATTTTTGAGTTGTCTTTGTTTGAAAACAGACGGGGCTGAATATATGACCAGCCGACATCAAACCTTATCATATCATATCTTCTGGCCATATTTTGAACTTTGTATTTGAGATATTTATGAGCATCGGTTGATTCATTTTCAATGTCTTCAAATTTTGGTATCGGCAGAAGCCAGCCCATTGAATGTTCCAAATCAAAAGAGGATGGTCGTGCCTTCACTTCTTCGCCTGTTGAGCCTATCGGGCAGTCTCCGCAGTATTTTATACCTAAGGAATTAAGAAATTTTTTTGCTTTTTGCTGGTGAGATTCTGCGAGGAATTGTTTAAATTTGAAAAATTCACCCTTATCTTTGTAAAAGAAATCAATCCATTCTGAGTTTTTTTCAGCAAATTTTTTGTAGGATTGTTTTAAAGGTGCTGTGTCATCAAGTTGTTCAAATTTGGCATAAGCTTTTTTAAGTGCTTTATCCATGCCTTTGTTTTCTTCCATTATGTTGTTGAAATTTGCCAAACGGTCTTTATTAGGCTTAGTATTTGCTTTTACAATTTCAATTACATCATCTTTAGTTAGAAGTTCAGCATACTCAGGAGTTGTCAGAAGCTGCGGGTTTATCTGATGTTCTCCGAGCGCAAGGGCTGTACTTCTGTAATTGCAGTAAAAATTATTCGGGTATGGTTCAATATGCCCTGCCGGCAGGTCTTCAAGTACGTTAAACCCTAACATTGAGTGCATATATTTCACATATTCCTGTTCCGTCGGGGAAGTCAGATGCCCGATGCCTGTGTTCATATCAGGTGACTGCGGTAGGCTCTGGGAGGGCATAATAAAAATATCATGTCCTGTAAGTCCTATAATTTTTTTACCCTGTTTTAATGTAGTTTCGTACTCTTTTAACTCTTTCTCATTTAATGGCCGTCCGCAAAAAACGGCACCCTGTGAAATTGGTGCAATTCTCATAATACTCCTTTGCAGAAAAACTGTTTTCAAAAATAATTGTAGCACAAAAATATTTATTCAATAGCTTTTGTAATTGTCCATTGACGGACAAGACATTAATGAGATTCATAGGCTAGCAGAAATTTTGCCCTCTCCCGCAGGGAGAGGGCTAGGGTTAGGAGTTTAACTCTTTATTTTATAAACCCCAAGCAAGTGAACTCGAGCTTCGCACTTAATTTTCTCAAAGCCATTTTGTCATTCTGAATTTAGTTGACTGCTTTTGCCGAAATCTATGATTTCGTGCAAAATGTCTGGTTTTCCACAGAATCCCGTTGAGATCCTGAAATGAGTTCAGGATTACAGTCAAAGACAAAATGGCTTTTTTGTATGTAGCACTTGCCTTGTTGTTGTGAAACTGAATATTGATTGTTCGTTCCGCAAAGGTCGGATGTTTTTTTAATTATTAGTATAAAATATCAATTGGCTGGATTGCTTCGCTTGTGCTCGCAATGACAAATTCTTGCTATTTTGGTGTCTTGCAAGGGCTAATTACGAAATTTATTTACAGCAAAATTGCGCGTCTATTGGGTTTATTGTTCTGTTTCATTCATTTGCTGCATAAGTTCTTTTTTGACATCAGAAAGCGGTCCGTTATTAGGAGTTCTGACGTTTCTGTAGTAATTTTTTACATAAGTAAACGGAAATTTTGGAATCCAGCTTGCCCGCATAAAGATATTAACGGTATCCGCACCTTTGGAAAGCATAAGTTCGTCAATGGTTTCTTCGTATGCGGGAGAAATTGAAGAAAACAGCTTTAAAAAGTAATCTGTTGCCGTAACAGCAGAATATCCCGCTGCAGGAACAGGGTTGGTTATAAGTTCCGTAATTTTGAAATTGGCATTTGTCTTGATGTTTTTAATATCATCAGGCAAAGTCAGAGTGTCCGCAGCAACCTGTTCTATTTCATACCATCTTCCCTGATATTCAACACGCATAATGTTGGGCTGAGGCATGTAAATATCATCGCAGACATTGTCAATAAGCTTGTTTCCCTGCATATCGACAACACCGTATTTGTAATTTTTGTAAGTTAAAAACATTCCGCCGAAAAGTATATTGATTTTAGAATATTCCGGTTCAACAACTATGTTGCCGTGTTCGTCATAAATTCCAAAATCATTGTCATTTCCGAGTTTTACAAATTTTTCAAGAATTCTTTCCGCATTTCTGTATTGAGGTTTAATAATAAAATTACCGTCACAATCCATTATGCCGAATTTATTTCTTTTTTGAATAATCCAGGATGTTTTGCCAAGGCGTATAATCTTTTGATAATCTGCTTCAGTAATAATATTGTCCTGTTTGTCTTTAAGTCCGAATTTGCCTTTGTCGTTGCTGTAAACTACAACATCGGACATGGAATTTTTTGCGACATGCCCTTCCAGAGCATAGGCACCGCTTTGCAGCAGAATACAAATTAAAATTAATAACAAACCTTTTTTCATAATTTTATTTTAGCATGAATTTTTCAATGTTAAAAATTTTATGTTATAATTCTGACAGGTGAAGATTATGAAAGTTGGTAAAACGGTTAAAATAGCATCAATACTCTTGTCTGCCGGTATTGTAATTGCCGGAGCTGCAGCATTTACTTATGTAAAAGTTATTCCTTCTGTCGTTTCAAGCCCGAAGACAGCAGCGTATGTATCAAAAACTTTAAAAAAGCATGCCGGACTTGATCTTGTGATAGAAAATGCTAAGCTTGATACTGCTTTAAACCCTACATTAGGATTCAAGGTCGGTAAAATTCTTTTGAAAAATAAAGACGGCGCCGGGGTTGTTGACCTTCAAAATTTCGGAATACAGCTTTCATTTGCGGATGTTTTTAATAAGCACATAATCATTAACCAGCTAGGGGCAGATTATATATTTGTTGATGTAAACAAAGTGCTCGCGTTAGGAAACGGCCAAAAGCAGGACAAGAAAGAAAATCAGGAGTTTGATTGGAACATTGACTTTTTCAGCGCAAAAATGTTTGTAAAAGAATGCTTTTTTACCTATAAACCGGAACCCGGAACTTCCATAAGCCTTAAGGGAAAAGATTTTGAGATTAATAATCAGGATGTAAAAAATTATATCCACTTTAAAGTGTTTACGGAACTTGAAAAAAACAACAAGAAAATACGTGTTTTCAGCGCAGACCGCAATACCATTTTTATTGAAAATCAGGCAATTCACGTAAAAGGCTACGGCTTTTTTATAAATAAATCTCATGTTGCGATAAACGCATATGCTGATAATAAGAAAAATCATTATCTGGAAGTTTCGACTAAAAACTTTGATATAAAAGACGTCATTGATATTGTTGAGTCAAATTTGATAATCAGTAACGGAAGTACTCTTCTTGAAAGTTTGAAAGATATGTCCGGCAGTTTTGACTCAAAAGTTGTAATAAAAGACAGAAAAATTGATGGAACGGTTACACTGAACAGTTTTTCCGGCACATTGATACCTGTGAACAATCTTCCGTTTAAATTGGATGCCGGTACTGCAAAAATTGACAACAAGGATATAATTTTTGAAAATATAACAGGCTATTACGGCAAAAGTAAATCAAATACGCTTAAGGTTTACGGCGGAATTTACGATTACTTCAAAACTGCAAAGACGAACTTTACGATTGATACAATCGCAACAAATGAATTTGCCGAAAACTATCTTTCAAAAGTTGTGAATTTCCCGTTTTCAATTGTTGGAAAAGGCGGCGGAACACGTATAATTTTTGATGCGTTAGGCACAGATATGGATTTAACCGTATTATTTAAACTGCCCAAAGGAGATGATTTACTTGTAGACGGGATGTCGTTCAGTCCCAAAAATTATGACAGAGCAGCCCGTGCCATTATGCACTTCAAAGGCGATAATATAAACATTGAAACAATTGAATACTATATTGCCCAGACACTTCAAAAAGGTTCTAAGGTAAAACCAATACTTACATTGAGCGGCAACGTAACAATGGCAGGGATTATTAAAGATATGGGATTTGATATCCCCAATCCTTTACCGAGCGAATTCTTAAACCTTTTCGTCCAGCAGAAGGTGTTTAGAAAAGGGACAATCGCAGGGAATTTGCATTACGTAAACACCGGTAAAGTTCCGAAAATTCAGGGGAATATGGTTCTTGACGGAATAATGATTCCTGCGCAGCGTTTGTTTGTTAAATATGCGGATTTAAAGACTAACGGCGAATCAATTAAAATAAGCGCAAACGGTAAATACAGACGTGTAGGGTATGACTTTACCGGAGATTTCAGAAATGCGCTTGTGTTTCCGATTGTAGTGAATAATATAACCTTAAAACTTGATGAACTTAATATTGAGCGTCTGTTAAAATCCTTCAACAGCCAGACCGTATCAACAGAAGTTAATAAAGATGCATTTGCAACTGCTACAGAGGCAGATATGGAAAGTGATGATGTCGAAACGGCGCAGGCATTTAATCCGGGGATGCTTCTAATAAAAAGATGTATCCTTTATGTTGCAAAAGGATCTTATAAAGAAATTAACTTTGCAAATGTCGGTGCTAACTTGACTCTGGACGAAAATAACCTTCTGAAAGTTGTATCTAACCGTTTTGAGATTGCAGAAGGAACATCTTCAGCCAAGATTGAATGTGATTTGAAAAATCATCTTTATTCGGTTGTGCTGGGTATAAAGGATGTTAACAGCGATATAATGGCAACAGCTCTTCTGGCGCTGCCCCGTGAAATAACCGGTAAGGCGAGCGGTTTGATTGCTCTTAATACAGACGACAGCCTGAAACTTAACGGATCTATTAAGTTTGCGGTAAA
>CALUTA010000058.1 GCA_944323585.1 Candidatus Gastranaerophilales bacterium | reverse complement strand
CCTTGAGGAATATTTCTTGCACAAGCAAGCATCATTGCTATTGTATGCTCCGCTGTGGCTTCTGTATTGCCGTTTGGTGAATTTACAACCCAGATGCCGTTTAAAGCTGCTGACTCCACATCAATATTATCAACACCGACTCCCGCACGTGCGATAATTTTAAGATTTGGAGCATTTTCAATAACTTTTTTTGTTATTCTGGTGGTATTTCTCACAATTACACCGGCATAATCTTTTATAATACCGCATAACTCTTCTTCTGTTTGAGATGGCATTACCACCGCTTCAAGTCCGGCTTCTTTTATAATTTTCTCAGCAATATCATTAACCTTATCTAAAATTAAAACTTTCATTAACCCCTCCTTTTTTACCTCAATCAACAAACTAAAAAAGGTGCTTATCGCACCTTTCACAAATTTTAAAACGGTTTTGTCTGATTTAACTTCATCCGCAAATCTCTGAAACGTGCAATATCTTCCTGTGTTTTGCCCGAATCTTTAAAAACAGCCTGTGTCGACGGATGAACCATCAAAACATAATCCATATGAATTTCCAAAAAATTATACTTTCTTGGCGACTGACCGGCATTTCGAGGATAGATTTCAGCATTTGTCACCGCCAGAAAACGCCTTTCTCTGTCATTCAATAAATCCGTCAACTCCCTGTTTGTATTTGTATATTTTGACACATAAACAACACCTTTAATATCATGGTCAACTGTCAATATACTTACTTCTATAGGAACCATATCTGTATTTTTCGCCATTTTTTTATCCTTCTGAACTCATGATAAGTTCTTCTGTCATTCAACTTTTAGTATTATATTATATTCTAAAGATATTGTCTATATGTTAAATTTTATCAATATGCTTGCCCATTCTGGAGCCATAAGTTTCATGCACATCCACAATTGACATAAAGGCTTTTGAATCAAACTCTTTCACTACTTCTTTCACCTTTGTAAGTTCAAGTCTTGAGACCACACAATATATCAAAGTTTTTTCTTGTTTTGAATATCCGCCGACACCTTTCAGGTAAGTAACGCTTATTTCAAATTTATCAATAAGTTCCTGCCCGATTTCGTAAGCCTTATCACTAATAATCCGAACGGATTTAGAAGAATTTAAACCTTCCAGAACAATATCAATAACTCTATAAGCTATAAAATAAGTCAAAACTGAATACATAGCTTTATTCCAACCAAGAACAAGACCTGCACAAAAATAAATTATAACATTAAATGCCATAATAATTTCGCCGACAGACAACCCGAACTTTTTTGAAAGCACAAGTGACATTATTTCAGTTCCGTCAAGCGACCCTTCATTTTTAAGGACAATGCCGACCCCCGTTCCTAAGATTATTCCTCCGAAAACAGTTGCTAACAAAAGATCGTCTGTTATGTGGTATGACTGAAAAATATTAATACCGATTGCAAGCATAGTTACGGCATAAAGTGTCTGGAATACAAAATACTTTCCCATTTTAGTAAACGCCAGACACAAAAAAGGAATATTCAATACCAAAATTAAAAGTCCTAGATTGTACTTCGTAATGTAGCTTAAAATCATTGAAATACCGACAACCCCGCCGTCAATAATATTATTCGGCACAAGAAAACACTCAAGCGCAAATGCCGCTATAAAAGCACCGAAAGCTAAAAATAACAACTTATTTATCAAAAACATGGCCATTTCTTTAAACGATATTTTTCTTTCGGGCATTTTTATACTTCTTTCTTTTAATCAGCTTTGGAATCAGTTTTTCTGATAGCCAGAAGGTTATTAATTTTAAATATTGTTTTTTTATCATCCGGATCTTCTGAATTTTTATAACCGAGAATTTTTTCCAGATCCTGCTTTAAAGATACTAGATCTTCATATTTTTTCAAAGTTCCGTCGAGCGCTATTGACACATCTCCTGTTTCTTCCGATACAACAAGACATGCAGCATTACTGGTTTCCGTCATCCCAATAGCTGCACGATGACGGGTTCCGTATTTCCAGCTTAATTTCGGGTCTTCGGTAAGCGGGAGAAGGACGCCTGCCGAAATTATTTTACTGCCGTTAATAACAACAGCCCCGTCATGGAGAGGGGTATTCGGATGAAAAATAGTCAACAGCAATTCGGTTGAAACATCAGCATTAAGCTTGGTACCGACATCATAATAAGTATTGCTTAAATCGCTCTGAAATACTATCAAAGCTCCTGTATGTGATTTTGACAAAAACTTCACGGCTTCAATCAATTCCTTAATAACGTCAATTTTTTCATTACCGTGCTTGCTTCCGCCTCCAAAAACTTTTGAAATCCAATCCGCCTGTCCCAGATATCCTAGAAACCTTCTCAATTCAGGCTGGAATATGACAATCAGGCTCAACGAAACAAGCATTACAATTGCCTTTAAGAATACTCCGAGAATTTTTAAATCAAATCTTATAAGAATTTCTGAAAAAATCCACAGAAAAACCAGCACAAATGCGCCTTTAACAAATTTTTCGGACTGGGTATTCTTGATAAACTTTGAATAAAATACAAACAAAATGAAAGCTATTATAAAAATTTCAACGAAATTTGTTCCGCTGAAGGACAAATCCAGCATTCCTATTTGCATTTGAATGTATTTTAAAAGTTCATCAAACATTTATTTTAACCTATCCGGAATAACATCATGAGAAATCAAATCATCTAATGTCTCTCTACTTACTATAATATCAGATTTTGAATTATTTACAAGAACCATTTGAGATTTTTGTACTCTGTTATAATTTGAAGCCATTGAATAATTATAAGCACCTGTATTGAATACACACAGAATATTTCCTTCAAAGAGTTCAGGCAGAGTAATATCTTTAATTAAAATATCTCCGCTTTCGCAAAATCTTCCTGCAATTGTAACAGTTTGTAAAGGAATATCCTCTTTATAATTAGCAGGCTCTGCAAAATATTTTGCCTGATACATAGAAGGTCTTGGATTATCTGCCATACCGCCGTCAACAGCAACGTATTTTTTACCTTTTGGCACCTGCTTTGAACTTCCGACAGTATACAATGTCACACCAGCCGTCGAAATTATGCTTCTTCCGGGTTCTATAAACAATGAGGGAGGTTCTATTCCGTATTTTTCAATATTTTTTTGGAGACTTTCTATAATTACATCCGCAATTTCATAAACCGAAGGAGGGCAGTCTTCATCAGTGTATTTAACCCCGAGTCCGCCGCCAATGTTAATTTCGTCAAGCTTAAGCCCGAACTTTTCTTCCAGACGTGATATTTCTTTTACTAAAATTTCAACCTCGTCACTGTACACTTTTGTTTCAAAAATCTGCGAGCCGATATGAGCATGAAGCCCGTGAAGTTTCAAATTTTTACAACGGGTCAAAATCAAATCAACAGCATCATCAATTTGAGTTAAATCAAACCCGAATTTTGAATCAAGGTGGCCGGTTTGAATATATTCATGCGTATGGCATTCAATGCCCGGCGTAATTCTTAATAAGACATCAACTGTTTTTTTATGAGATTGTGCTATCTCATTGAGCAAATCTATTTCAAAGAAATTATCTACGGAAATTCTGCCCGCCCCGAGTTCAATTGCCAGATTTAATTCATCATAAGTCTTGTTGTTACCGTTAAAGAGAACCTTAGACATATCAACTCCTGCCTTATAGACAGTATAAATTTCACCTGCGGAAACAACATCAAACCCGAAGCCTTCCTGCGCCAGTATTGCAGAGGTTGCCATTGTACAAAGAGATTTTGACGCAAACATCATATTAACTTTTTCATACTTTGAAAAAGCTTTCTTGTAATCGGCGCAAATATTTCTTAAAGTGGCCTCATCAATCACATAAAGCGGGGTGCCGTATTTTTCGGCAAGTTCAACAAGGTCGCAGCCTCCGATTTCAAGATTTCCGGCCTCATTTCTCTTTGCCGTAAGCGGTTTCAAAAATTGATTTGTGCTCTCCATTTGCAATCCTCTTAATATCTGTACGTACTATAAAGATAGCACAGAGATAATATTTTTTGAAGAAAATTTTATTTTTATTTTTTATAGTACAAGTTCGCCAATAAATCTTAAATCACAATCGGCTCTGTCAGGTAGAATTGGACTAACAAGTTCAAAAACACACCGACGGCGACAAGAAAAGCAAAAAATGCCATCACTCTTGCCGAACTTTTCAAAACTCTCAGATAAGCGTCATCTCTCATATAATTTTCAGGAGAATTGTAGCCTTTTACAGCTTTATACAAAGTTAAAACAAACGGAAAAGAAAACAAACCCGCAAGACAAAAATAATTTTTCTCTAAAATAGAAAAAATAACAAGAAAAATATACCCTAAAACATAAATTATCCAGAAAACTTTATAAGCAGTATCTTTGTCTTTCATACGTAAAGCAAGCGTGTATTTTCCAGCCGCCCTGTCGCCTTCATAATCCAAAAGAGTATGTACATACATAACACCTACTGTAAACATCACAACAGAAAGCCCTAAGAGCATAACGCCTGCAGAAAAGCTTTTTGTCATTACATAATACATACCTTCAAAGAGTAAAGGCCCAAATGCAATACCGACAGCGACTTCACTTAGCCCGACTCTTGAAAACAACGGATATGAAAGCACAATAACTCCGCCGATAGCAGCAAGCCCTAATACAGCATCTCCTGCCCTGAAAAACAAAATAACTCCGGTCTCCAGCGCAATAATGCAGTATAGGAAAATAACAAACACCAAATCTTTTTTAGATGCAAAATTTTTACGCAGATAATCACACTTTACATCCGGCGCAAACTCACTGGCTCTGGGATTTTGAGATAAAATCTTGTAATCTGAATAATCATCATACAAATTAGTTGCCATGTGCGCAAATAAAATTCCTATAAATGCAATAATGCCGTTCACGACACTTCCATTTTCCCCTAAAGCATACAAAAAACAAACAAGGCATGAAAATACCGTCATATCAGCCGAATACCAGCGTGATTTTTTTATGACAGTCCAAACTCCGCACCATCCCATCAGCCTAACAATCCTCCAAGCCCCTTAACAGCTTCATAGCTTGCGCCAGCCTCCAGAAGTTCCTCAGCCGTAAGCCCGAATAAAGTTATCAGACCGTAAACATCTTTTTCATTTTTTTTAAGCATATCAACAACAAGCTGAACGGCCTCTGCTCTGCTTAAATTACCGAAGCGGTCGTGAATTCCCAAATGCAGACTTCTTTTTTTAGCTTTTCCCATTGAGTATGTTTCTCCGCTTCTACAGCCCGACCCCCATTGCAAGAAGGGCTGCGCCTATCATTCCTGAATAGTTGCCTGCGCTTGCAAGTTTAACTTCAGTATATGTTGTTACTATTTCTTTATTTAATTCTGATTCAACATATTCAACATCCACAAACTGAGCCATAGATCCGGATAAAACAATAACATTCGGGTCAAAAATATCTGCAAGTCCTATACAGCCAATCAGGATATCATCCTGCCATCTTAAAAAAGCTTCAACGTATTTAGATGAAGCAGCAAGCATAAGCCTTTCCGTCTTTGTTTTTAACCCTTCAAAGCCTTTTGTCTGCTCCAATGCAGCATTTACTTCTCCGATAACATCATAAGTCGTAGCATTCGGAACATTTGTAATATCTCTTGCAGTAGTCATTAAACCGGTACCTGAGGCATAAGCTTCAAAACAATCGTAAGCCCCGCAGGTGCATTTTCGTCTTCTGTCTCTGTATAATTTAAAGTGCATTTCGCCGGCGGCTCCGCTCTTGCCTTTCATAAGCTTGTTATCAACAATAATTCCGCCGCCTACGCCTGTTCCAAGAGTAAGCATTACACTATAAGGGCAATTTTTTGAAGAGCCTAAAATATGCTCAGCCCAGGCCGCAGCATTTGCGTCATTTTCAACAAACACTTTTTTAGTACTTAAGTTGACAAAATTCATATTAGGATAGCCTGCTGCAATATTTCCGGTTGACCCGAGAACTCCTGTATTTTCATTATTAACGGCGCCTGCTGTTGCAAAAGCGATTACATCTGCTTTATCTTCGTGTTTTTTAACTATTTCCGACAAAACTTCACGAATTTCTTCAAAAGTTTTCGGAGTTGCACGTTTTTCTATTTCCGCAACAATTTTACCCGTTTCATCAACGATTGTATTATAAATCTTTGTTCCGCCGACATCTATTGCAAGCGCCCTCATCTGTCAACTCCTTATTTTTTCCTCTGTACAAAGCGTTTAGTAATCAACTGCGGACGGGTTATCGCAGATCCTATAACAACGCAGTGCGCACCTAATTCAAAAGCCCTGTCAACTTCTTCCGGCTCCCAGATTCTTCCTTCCAGAACTACAGGAATGTCAACTTTTTTCACAAGCTCCTCCAAAAGTTCAAAATCAGGCCCGTCATTTTTTAAAGGGGATTCAAGAGTGTACCCTGAAAGCGTTGTTGAAAGCATGTTTGCACCGGCTTCTGCTGCTTTTATACCTTCTTCCACAGTTGAAATATCTGCCATAGAGATTCTTTTATTTATTTTTATATATTTTATAATTTCATCTAAAGTTGCGCCGTTCGGGCGTTTTCTCTGCGTTCCGTCAAAGGCTATTATATCCGCTCCTGCTTCCACAAGCGCAATTACATCCTTTAATTCCGGTGTAATATAAACAATTTCCTGCCAGTTTGGCGGAATAACCTCAGGCTTTGTAATCCCGATTACCGGAATATCAAAAAGCTGTTTGGCATTTTTTACATCCCTGACTCCCGCAACCCTCAAGCCGCCGGCTCCGCCTTTTACGACAGACTTCATCATTGCTGCCATGCATTTTTCTAAATACAAAGGCTCTGAAGGCATTGCCTGAACCGAAACCACCACTTTATTCTTCAAACGATTAATCATATGTTTATAATACTACAAAAATAAATTTTTGATGTATAATTAAGTAGAAATTATCAGGAGAAAGTTTTATGAAGAAATCAACCGTTAAATATCCGTACCTTACAAGAGAAGTCGAAATTTACGAAAGAGAGAACGGACACAAGATTGTTCTTGCTCATAAAGAGGGCGAGCTTGTGAATATAAGTTCGTGGGTAAAAACAGGCTCAATCAATGAAGACGACAGAATTAACGGGATTTCACATTTTCTTGAACACCTGATGTTTAAAGGCACTCACAAACATAAAGCCGGCGAATTTGACAAAATTCTTGAGGCAAAAGGCGCTATTGTTAATGCCGCCACCTGGAAAGATTATACTTTCTATTACGTAACCCTTCCAAAAGGCGACAACGGAGAAAATATTGACCTTGCGCTTGAACTTCATGCAGATATGATGCTTGACCCTGTGCTTCCGGAAGATGAAATCGGGCCTGCATTTGACCTTAACGACACTGAAGTTAAACAAAAAAGAGAGCGCCATGTTGTTATCGAAGAAATCAGGATGCGCAAAGACCAGCCCTGGACAAAGGTTTACAACACCTGTAATTTCAACATGTACACCTCACACCCCTACAAGCGTGACGTTATCGGAACACCTGAAATTATCTCACAGGTTACACGTGATGATATAATGAATTATTACAAAACCTTCTATTCTCCTGAAAACATAACAACAATTGTTGTCGGAGATTTCGACAGTGAAGAAGTTTTGAAAAAAGTTGAAAAAGAGTTTGATTTTAAAGGCAGGCCAAACTCTCCGAAAAAAGAAAACCCTGCTGACACTCCTGTTCAGGAAACCAAATATTTTGAAGAAAAAGCTCATGTAAATACAGCTTATGCAATTCTTGGCTGGCTCGGGCCAAAAGCATGCGACATCAAGGCTTCAATTGAACTTGACCTGATTAGCATAATCCTCGGCGACAGCACAAGTTCAAGAATGTACCAGAATTTGATTGAAAAAAGAACGGATGCGCTTTTCAATATGGTAAGTTCCGAACATTACCAGTTCAAAGACGGAGATAACATCTTTATTCAGGCTAATTTCAAACCCGAAGGCAAAGAGCAGGCGCTTGAACTTATAAAAGAAGAACTTAAAAATCTTACGGAAAAAAGGATTACGGATAAGGAACTTGAAAAGGCTAAAAAGCGAATAAAAACAAGATTTGCATATGCTGCGGAAACGGTTTCGGAAATAGGTGAAACAATCGGCTACTATATGACTGTTTGCGAAGATTTGAAGCTTGTAGAGCAATATCTGGGCGACCTTGACAGCGTGACGGTTGATGACTTAAACGAAACAATCAAAAAATACTTAGACATAAAAAATTGTGTTATTTCTGTTTTAGTACCGGAAAAACAGGTTTAGCAAGACCTTCTTCAATAAAATCAGATAATTTTTGCTGTTTTTGACGGACAAATTCCGCAAAATCCTGCAGATAATACATTTCGTCTTCCTGCGTAAGAACAGCATTGAGAATTTTTAAATAGTTATTAATTTCGAGCACCTGAGTTTGGATTTCTTCCAAAAAGATATATTCCGGTGTAAATTCATCATATGGCATAATTCAACCTCCTGTCACTACTACTATACATCATATAAATAGAATAGTACATCATTGATATTTAAAAGTCAAGATATAATAATATAATTATGAGAGACGAAAGATTAAAACAACTTGCGTTAAATATAAAAG
The DNA here is from genome assembly GCA_944323585.1 of Candidatus Gastranaerophilales bacterium. GTDB lineage: Bacteria > Cyanobacteriota > Vampirovibrionia > Gastranaerophilales > Gastranaerophilaceae > Scatenecus. Next base: position 124 of record CALUTA010000058.1, on the reverse strand, counting down.
CAGAAAGAGTAAGAAAAGATTTGTCTCAGGCGCAGCTTGCCGAACTTGCCAACATAAGCGAACGTTCTATGAGCCAAATTGAACAGGCTAAACAAACACCATCTGCTTTTACAATTTTTGATAT
>CALUTA010000057.1 GCA_944323585.1 Candidatus Gastranaerophilales bacterium | reverse complement strand
TCTTCCATTGTAAGGGTTTCTTTCGCTTTTGTGCGGGTTGTAAGCCGGCCTGCACCATGAGGAGCAGAGTTGTTCCAGTCTTCGTTGCCTTTGCCTCGGCATATCAACGAGCCGTCTGCCATATTTAGGGGTATTAAAACTTTTTTATCTTTTTTAGAAGAGATTGCACCTTTTCTAATTATTCTGTCTTCTCCTATATAATTGTGAACGGTTTCAAAGGTTTCATCAGCCTTCCAGTTCATGTTTGAAAGAATTTCTTCGGACATAACCTTGCGGCTCCAGTGTGCATAATCTCTGCATACGTCTGCGCACGTCAGGTAGTCCTCTGCGTCTTTGCCCGTCAAAAAGGAGAGTTGTTTTAAGTAACCTTCGCCGTAGCAGTTCTTTTCGATTGCAATATTCTGGAAATAGACGGCAAGTTTGTTTCCGAAGTTTCTAGAACCGCTGTGGATTATTAAGTAAGTTCCTGTTGTGCCTTTTTCGATTGAGATGAAGTGATTGCCTGAACCCAGAGAGCCTATTTTCAACAAATCATCTTTATCTCCTTCTTTTAGAAAATCCGTTGTTATTCTGCGGATTTGTTCTTTTAATTCATCAGGAATAATGGTGCTAATTTCTTTTCTTGCGCCTGTTCCTGTCGGGATATTCTGACGGATTACTTTGTCGAGTTTGGCGTAATCGTTGAGGGGTTTGGAGTCTTTGAGTTTTATTACATACATTCCGCAGGACTGGTCAACGCCTATAATATTCGGGATAATTTCTCCGCCGTGCGGCATATTTGATGTAAATCCGATTGTACAGCCTTTGCCTTTGTGGCAGTCGGGCATAATTCTTACCTGACAGTCTTTGAAAATAGGGTGGTTGCAGATGTCCTTTGTCTGCTCTATTGTACCCTCATCTATTGTTGAAGCGTAGATTCTGGCGGATGTATATTTTCCGTTGATTTCCTGCATTGGTTTTACTCTTGAGTTTCGTTTAGTTTAGCATATTTTTTGAAATTTTTCACCTGTTGCATAATTTTGTAAATTACAAAAGGGGTTGGGTACTGAATTACAGCTGTATTTAAAACAGATTAAACTTATCTTTCCGGGATTAATTTACATTCCTTAACAAAATAACAAATTATATTGTTTTAAGGTTTTAAACTTAAAAATATTTGTATTATACTTGTCGTAATAAATGATATTTAATAGGATTTTAAATGAAAATATATGATATAACGTCCAAAATGACGGCTTTTAAAGGAATTAGGGAAGATAGAAACACCGCATCACAACTAAAACAAGACAATAAATATTCCTTGACTGACAACAACCAGAAACGAATTTCCAAAGCAATAGAAAATCTTGGCACAAATTCAGGGGAAAACAATATCAGGTTTCTAATTGATCTGGGAGAAAATCTTAAATATGGAAGCAATATTCCCTCAGACGCTAAACCAAATAATGACTGGAAATTAAAAATTAAAAATGCCATATATAATTCCCTTTCAATATCAAACCCGATATTAAAGGAAAAATATTCCGCAAAAATCAATGATGTTTTTTCAAAGAATCAGAAGTTGTCGCCTGACGAAACAGAAATTTTGAAACTCAAAAATGAACTGTTAAAAAATATTGATTTCAAACAATTAGAACATCAGGAAAATAAAAACATCAAAAATATTGAGAAAAATTTGGATGCCTTCATTGTTTCCTCAGAAGTTCCTACAACCCAGAAAAAATATATTCTTAATCGTTTTAATTATTTTTTAAGTCCCGAATATCACATAAATCCTCAGCTTGAAGACAAGAAAACCATTGTTCTGGCGGAGATGCTGAATGATATTGTAATAAATTCACACACCTCAAATATCCCGAATACCAAAGCAATTAACCAGAAAAATCACGGGATGTGCGCAGCAATTTCGATTGTCAGAAAACTTATGTCATATGAATACAAGACTGATTATGTAGACACCATTTTGTCAGAACTTGACGATTCGCCAAACATTATGGTCTATGATCTTGCGCATCTGGGGGAAAACAAAAAAATTCCGGTAAATAAAGCATATATAGATTTTAATGATGCTTTGGATAAAGGCTACCGAATTATTGATGCCTCGACAACCCAGTGGATGAACATAGCAGATATGTCAGGCATTGATAATAAAAGTGAATTAAATTATATAGCATTTGATCCTGCGCATTTTGGCACATTTGCAGATTCACATTATCAAGTTCCGTTTGACAACGAATTTGATTCAAAGCAATCCTATTATCAAACACTTTTAAAAGCCAAAGAAAATATTGACAGAGCAAAAGCATTAACTATTGAAAAAAACATTAATTATGTAAATAGCAGTGCACGTTTCAATAATGATGTAAACCTTATTTCTGATTTGCACAATGAAATATATTCAAAAGTTAAAAAGATATTGCCGGCGGCTTCTCAATCTGAAATTCACTCAATTACGTCCAATCTTCTTAAACTTGAAAAAACATATTCTATCCAGATAAAAAAAATGCAGGATAATATAAAACCATATTCATTCATTAAAAATGAAGAAAGCATTGTTAAGGAAAACAAAATCAAATTATTTTTCAAAGATACTTTCAAAAACCGGATTGACGAAAAAGCCCTTGAATCTAATGCCGGCAATATACGCGACCTCATTGAAATGAGCAACTCAATAGGGGAATCAATCAGACCGTCAAAAACTATAAGTAAAAAAATTAGAAAAGACAGAATTTTATTTGAGGCGGCAGCCGCATATCGTACAAGTATGATAATGGCTTTGCTTGATGATGACATGCAAACTGATTTAATGATACATTACAATGTTCCTGACACCGAAAGCTACCTTGCTGATACTCTTCAAAATTATATCGACAAAGTTAAACAGGGCAACAAACTTTATACTGAATATTTTGCGAGACAATTCGGCATTCCGGAAGATAAATCTCAAATTCTTGAAATATTAAACGAAGTTAAAAGCAATTATGACACAATAAGAACCGAAAATTTTGACAATTTATACAAAATGCTCGGAATCAACGGACGCACCGGAGCATTAATAAATAAAATACAATACGCAAAAGATTGTATTGAAAATGGTGATAAATCCATGCTCAAGAATCTTTCAATAACAATCGGACTGCCCGAAAATAAAGTGAAAATTTTAGATAAACTGAATGAATATCAGAAAATTCTTGCCGCAAACCCGACAGAAGCCGACTACCGTTTGATTTACAACAAAATGGGCAACAAAAACCAGTTGGAAGATCTTGCAGAAACATATAAGATAGTTCTGGAAGCCATAGAAAATCCGGAAAATCCCGAATTTGAACCTATTTTAAAAACAATTAAACTTGCAAACAATATTGATGAAAATGCTCCAGCATCAGAATTATATCCTGTAACACAGCAATATGCTGTCGAGTTTAACAGGATTTCGGAAGGTATATCAGCCCTCAGGGATTCACTTGTTGTGAGTGACAAAAATCAAAACATAATTGCCAGCGCAAATCCGAATTTTCTAATAATCAAAAAAATGGAAAATGAAGGAAAAATAATTCCAACCCAAGAACTGATTACTCTGCAAACAAGATATAATGCTATAGATAAAATCCGCTCCGAAGACGAATTTTCCTCCCGTCAGGGCAAAATTTCCAGACCTGAATTATACAAATATACAAACGGCGAAAAAGAAACCCTTAAAAAAATTCAGAATTCATTAAACAACATGTCCGCCAACACAAACAAAGAACTTGTCCAAATATACAGAGAAATCAGGAAACCTCTTGAAGAACATGCCAGAAAAATCGGGGTAAACATTGGCATGTACTGGACTCTTCCCGAAGGATCTTCCGGACTTTATGAGGCGCAGCAGACAAAAATACTTCAACAACTGACCGACAGCCCCTACCATACTGTTACAAATATAGAAAAAGCCGTCGACAGCATAAAGAACGGAACTCATTCAGGTGTTTCCACAACAAGCGTATTTCACGACCGCACCGGCTGGCATACACAATATATAGCAGAAATAGCGGAAAAAGACGGAAAGGATATAATCTTCCACGATAACACCTGGGGCTCTTCAGAACACGAAAACGTATGGCGAGATTCAAAAGGATTGCTTCGCACCGACTACAGCGACAGACGCGGAGGCGAATACGGCTACATCACCGACGAAAATTGGCGCAACGGAAGTTTTGTACAATATCTTACGGAAAAAAACGGCAAAATTCAACCCTCACATATTAACTCCAAAATGCTTAAAAAATTAAAAAATGTTGATACAGAAAGACAATTTCCGCTCATGCCAGATATTATCCTGCCCGGAATAGACAACGAAAAAACCGAAGATATTGTTGCAATGATAAAAGACAACATCTTTATGCCTGAAACCATATATCTTAATCGTCTTGAAACATTAGCCTCAAATATGACGCTTGATGAAATAAAAGCAAGAAAAATCAGGATTGAGAATGCCGGAAAATTGTATTCAAAAGAACTTGAAGAAATTAACAAACGGCTCGAAATAACTCCGTTTCGAAATGAAATAAAATCAAAAGCCGATTTTGATGCGCTCCCTGACAACGACAATTTGAAAGTTGTATTTGAAAAAGCAGCGCTTGATTTTTCTTACGATTACATTTCATTATGGAAAGAATTTGCCGGTATAAATACCGTGAGCGATTTGGGAAAATTAAGAGCAAAACAAAAAGAAACAGCCCGTCAGAACTTTAATTATGCTTTTTCAAAAAGCCCTGAAATTCTTCTTGCTTATGCTTTGAACAAACATAAAAACAATCTTCTCAATATTATCGACAAAGCCCTGGGAAATAACAATATTACTCTCAGCGATGAAGATAAAATAAAAATTCTGACTCAAACTGCAGTATATACAAGCAAAGAAAAAAATCTTTTTGACGGAAGCCTTAAAAACACAATAAATTTTATGGTGAATAAGCTTCTGAAACAATATGACGAAATAGTCCCGCCTTCTGACAATGCGCAGAAAGCAAAACAAGAAATCAGAGAAAATCTGACAAAAGATTTGCAGCAGGCACTTTATTTTAAAGAGAAAGATTTACTGAAAGACACTGACAAACATGAAGCCATTAAAAAATATATAGACAGAAAATTCAACCCTGAAACAGATGAAGATTTCGTCAAAATCTACAGACAGCTTCAGGACATGACAACCAGAGAATTCAACGAAATAACAAAAGATTTGACAGACGAAGATATGGCATATAAAAATTATACAGGCTATGATATTCTCGTAAAATATAGGGCTGCAAATCCCGTAATAAGACAAAAAATTGCAAATCTTGTCTATCAAAAATACCTTCTAAATGACATCAATTTGTCTGAAACCTCACCCGCATTCCAATACAAAAAATTGCAAAAAAAAGTTCGCGGGGCAACATATAAAAAAGGCAGAACATATGATGATTTATACAGGTCATTCTCAACATCACTGAACTCTTTGAACTATGAAAAATTATTCAACAAATACAAAGATGAAGGCTACAGAAAATATAAGGCCATGCCTGCATATCCTAAAATTAATATTTCAGATGAACAAACACTGCAGAGCAAAATTAATCTTATAAAAACTTATATTGAGGAGTCAGTAGAAAAAATTAATAATAAAAAGAGCAATTTGTATATCTACAATCTGACAGATAAAGTTGACAATATTTTAAGCGAAATCGCAGACAATAAAACATTAAATGAAAATCAACGCAGACTGCTAAACTCATATACCGGCGAATTTGTCACTGAAAATTGTAATGACAAAACAATTCAAAGCAGTATCAATGCGGCATTTGCAATGCTTGATCTTCCGCAAACTGCCTCAGCAGGCGATTATAAAAAAATATTTGCCAAATGGAAAAGTGAAATCAATGCAATCAGAAATATAAATTCTGACGACGATATAAATAAGTTTATAGAATCAGACATTGCGGAATTAAAAGAGGTCCTTAAATCGGCACTCTTAACTGACATTCCGCCCAAGTATATGAATAAAGTAAAAGAAGACCTGAATGCTTTTGTTGATGAATATCAAAAAATAAACATCTCTGCATATGACAACACTCTTGGCGCAAGAAAATTAAAATCCCAAATATCCGCATATGTTCTTCCTAAAGTAACAAAAGACACACGGGAAAATTTTTACAATACGCTTGTTTTATTGCTTCAAAATATCAAAAAACTCAAAACTGAAATAGATAGTGTCAAATTTGAACAGAAAATGTATTATCCGCAGCTAATTACGGCAATCGGGGATGCAGAAAATGCATTCTCAATTTCCGGAGATAATTCAGATGCATTAATACAAAAAATTACCGCTTTTTGCGATACAAAAAATGATGCAGACGATAAATTGTTTGACAATGAACTTAAAAATATTATTCAAAAATCTACAAATATTTCCAAAGAACAAATTGCAGAACAAAAAGAGTACAAAAAACTAAAGGCTGCAATTCGTAAATATCGCAGAATTAATGCCTCACAGAACAGACTGCAGAAATCATTTAATAATAACTTGCAAAAAATCAATAATACAGCATCAGATTTTATAGAGAATAATATACAACCTGAATATATCACTGCTGTTCAAAAAGGAATCGAAAATTTTATAAAAAAAGAACTTGCACCATCCAAAACAAACAACGATAATGCAGATAAACTTGCCAGACTGGAACAAAAGCTTATTGATGAGTACACCAGATACAACTACATGAATCATCCGACAGAACTTTTGGATCGGTATATTGAACTCTGCGCAAAAGACGGAGAAATAGCTCAGGCAAAAACAGAAGAAAGAAAAAAAGAATTAAATCTTGAAAAAAACATAAAAAAAGATTATTTGCAGACAGCCCTTGCACTGGCTTCAATCATAGAGATGCAGGAGTTGTTAATGGATGCAGCAGATTTGGGTAATCCGGCACTTGCAACATACAAATTCAAAAACTTCTCATCCGGATTTTTTGATGAAATAACAGGTGCCGAAGCAAATCTGGACGACCCTGCAGTGATTAATTATATGGTCAGAAGTTTAATGCTGGAAAATGATTACAGCACCGCAATCATGTTTGTCGAAAAATTAGGCTTAACAGATAAATTTTTACAAATTGAAGATAAAAAATTTGATGTTGAAGAATACAAAAAACTTGTAAATAAAGCTGCTTCAATAATAAAAACAACAAACAGACAGGTTTCAATACTACAGGAAGAACTTGCAAAAATTAATGAAGAAACTCCGGATAATATGGTTCAAAAAATAGATAAATTAAAAGAAAATTACATTAAGAAAACAAGTAATTTGAACCACAAAAAAAATGTCAAAATTATTTTGGAAGCACTGGATAACAGCAAAACAGTAATTTCTGAAAATCCTGCACTGTCAAGCAAAATTCTTTTAGAAGAAACCATAAACAATGCACTTGCCAGAATCTCTCAAATCACAAATTCCGATTTGAGAGAATGCCAGTCAGAATTGAAACAGCTAAAGACAATTTGCGATATGATATCCCAAATCAACGTTCCGGAATATCGTGAAGGTTTCAAATACAAACAAAATATTCTTGAAAAATTCAAAATTATCGAAAATTATAACAACGACAATCTGAAGCAATTAATAGCAGAGTCTGAATATTTTCAACACTCATAATAAATCAATATCTGAGAGGAATTTTTGATCTGTTGATAGTTTTCTTGTCATAGCCGAAATTAGATAACATACGGCAGGTGCTTGTGTAGAAAATATTTTCATCCAGAGTCGGCCCGATGTTTATGGAGCTTACGGTCTTTTTAAGGAATTTGTATTCAATATAAGGAATAAAAAGCCCGTTTTTTTCAAATATTTTTGTCTGCTTGTATGAGCCAGGACTGTAATGACTTATGAAAATAATTCTGTATTCTTTTTCGTCTTTAAAATAAGGATTTTTGAAAAACAAACTGACAATGCTCAATATGTCAATAAGTTCAAAAAAAACATCCTGCTGTTTTTCAATAGTTTTTTGAGTTTTTTTGGCAGGTGCAAGTTTTTCAAACTGCTTGTTCCACCTTTCAAAAATAAGCTTCAGGATTGTTGTCTGGGTTTCTTTTGAGTAAATAACATTGCCGTAGACAGAGTGAAATCCCTGCTTTTCCATATCGGCAATCAAATCCTTTTTGCAGAATCCGATATTGTAGCCGGTGTAAGTTTGACCTTTTGAATAGTTGTTCCATAGAGTCAGGTTGTCGCTGTCGGTTGAAAAAGAAATCGTGTAATATTCAAATTTGTTGTTAAAACTGTCCTGACCGTCAACAATATTTTTGTATTTTTTGTAAAAATGCTCTTTGATTTCCGAAAACAAATTTTTGTTAAGTTCCGGCATTTCGTCAATTAAATTTACAATAAGCTTGTACGAATAAGTGACTTCTTCTTTGTCGTTGAGATAAAGAGCATTGGAAAACCTTATTGTACCGGATTCCAGAATACTCAAAAGCTTCTCGGGCTTTGTATAGTGGTAAAGATTGCTGTTAGAGCCGTCGTCAAGCAGTTTTTTAACCTTTGGAATTTTTTTAAGCAAACTGTCATAATCAAGCATTTTTCTAAAACTCCCAACCGAATTTACATATATATTATAACATATTTTCGGACCAAAAACCAAAATAAAATAAAAACACTGCCTTAATAAAAAAGCAGAGTTGCAGGTTTGGCTTTCAGCCCGACATAGAAATTTATAATGTTTATTATTTTTTTTGCAGTGAAATAAGGTACTTTCTTGTACCGACAAGAAAGTACCGCAAAGAAACTCCCGACCTGAGCTTTGCTCACTAATCAATTGTAACCGCTTCACATAGAGCAAGTGAACTCGTGCTTCGCACTCAA
>CALUTA010000056.1 GCA_944323585.1 Candidatus Gastranaerophilales bacterium | reverse complement strand
GCTACATAAAACGGTATGTTGTGATATTTTGCGGCAATCGCAAGAGTGTATGTGCCGATTTTGTTTGCGGCATCTCCGTTTGCGGCAATTCTGTCAGCTCCGACGCAAACCATATCTATCATGCCTTTTTTCATAAAATAAGAGCACATTCCGTCTGTAATCAGTGTTGTCGGAATTCCGTCCATTGTAAGTTCAAATGTCGTAATTCTTGCCCCTTGCTGGCGCGGTCTTGTTTCGTCCGCAAAAACCTGTATGGTGTTGTCTTTTGCAAATGCGCTTCTGACAACTCCGAGAGCCGTTCCGTATCCTACGGTCGCAAGTCCGCCTGCATTGCAGTGTGTCAGAATTGTTGCACCTTTTGGAACTACTTCTGCTCCAAAGTCGCCGATTTTTTTGTTGATTGCAATGTCTTCGTCTTCAAGTTTTATTCCGTTTTGCTTGAGTTCTTCAACGATGCCCTTTATGTCTGAGGTTGAATTCTTTATAATATTTTTCTGCTTTTCAACCGCCCACATTAAATTAACCGCTGTCGGACGGGATGATGCCATATAATCAGCCTTTTGCAGTAATTGTTTTATAAATTCATCCCTTGATAAATTCTCTTTAGCAAGTTCCTGTGCGTACAAAACAACCCCGTGCGCACCCGCAACTCCAATCGCCGGCGCACCTCTTACAATCATTGTCTTAATTGCATCATACATCTGCTGTCCGTCTGTGATGTTTACATACTTAAATTCATATGGCAAAACCGTCTGGTCTACCATTTTTGAATAATTGTCCACCCACTGAATTGTTTTTATTTTTGAATGAAATTCTGTCATTTTATCTCTGCTTTCTTAAATCATACCGGTCAAAACTGTCTTTCGGCTGTGTGAGAGATTTGTTAAACTCAATAAGATAATAAGTTACAAATCCGCTGAATGCGTTTATGGTTGCCGATAGAATTCCCATAAATACAGCAAGCATTATCATAAGCCCAAAAGTCGCATTTGTCAAAAACATTGACACTCCGGGGTTCACCGAGTAATTGAAAAACCTTGCAAGCACAATGACCGCCGGAATATAAACCGCACAAAATGCAAGAAATGAAACAAATCCGATTGATCCGCCGATAACCGCACTCTGTCTTACTGTTGAAATTTCAAGAACTTCCATCCTGGTCAAGAATACTATTACCAGAGGCGCCGCAACTGTAATGAGCAGCCAGAATATAATTTCTCCCGCATACGGGATAATAGTCAGCACTCCGCTGACTATTCCCAAAAATATGCTTAGTAATAAAATTATTTTAAAAACAGATTTGTTCATAAAGCTCTCCGGTATTTGAAATATTATTCTTTGTAGTAAAGCGGGCTTCTATCTATAAAATGTTCTTTAGACTGCTGTACAAGAGCGTTAAGTTTATCAGTATTTTCCTGCTTTTCGTATATTTGAGCTAAGACAGTGTATGCAGATTTGTATTTAGGGTATCTTGCCAGAAGGTTTTCAAGATTAACCTGAGCTTCGGTTTCGTTTCCGGATACAAAGTTAATGTAGGCTGAAATATATTTATTTTTAGGGGTGGCGGATATTCCGGCTGCAATATCTGCATAGTTGAGCGCTTCGGTATATTCTTGTAAGTTTATACAAATAATTGCAAGAGCACTGTTTATGTAAGCTTTATCCAGGACATCCTGGGCGTTGTTTAGAGCTGTAAGATAAGTTTTTTTGGCCTTTGTATAATTGCCGTTCTGATAGTATTCGTAAGCTTCATCTAAGATACTATCGAGAGGATCTTTTGGTGTATTTGCATTTATGTGGGTGTTAAGTATATTAAGAATTTCATTAGGCTGTTTGTTTTTTACCTCTGACAGTCTAATCATCTTGCGCATTTCTGCATTTGTATAATATTTATTTGTTACGGAAGGAACAAAGTTATATAAAAGTTTCAGTGTTCTTATATCAATATCTGAAATGGCTGTGTTTTCATAAGAAAGTGTCGGGTACATAACATCGGAAGGTCTTTGACTGTGAGTGTTTATTCCTAAAATATGACCTATCGGATGTTGCAATAATGTATATAAAGAATGGGTATCTACGGCCGTTCCGCTGCAGCTTGTTTGCGGGACTACAATGCTGGCTCCAAGCAGACGGTTATTTCTTTTATTAAATCCATATTCAATCCCGTTTTCACCTGGGCAGTCTTCCGTAGAGTTTTCCGGTGCTGAAACTACTATTTCAGCAATTGTGGGATCTGTAACATATTCAAATTTTACAAATCCTTCAGAGGCATGCTGCCAGTTATTAAATGCTGCCTTTATTCCGTCTGCAAATCCTTCAGGCAGTTTGTCTTCACCTTCTATATATACGTGAAGAGGAAATGTTGATGTATTCCATAAAATTAATCCGTTAGAAAAATCGATCTGATCAATATAATTTCTGCCGATAGAATTACTTTTTTCTTTTTTAGTTATTGTTGGCACAATTTCTGATGTATCGATTATAAGATTGCTTTGCTGTGAATTTTCCGAATCATCATCTGTACCTTCGTCTTCTAGCGAGGTGTCTTCTCCATCCGGTGTTTCCGTAATTTCTTCTGACTCTGAATTTTGCTCTTGTGCTTGCGGAAGTTCAACGCCTATAACATTGTCGTCTTTTTGCTGGGCATTATGATCCGCTACAACATTGGCGCTCCATATCATTACGCCTAAAAGCAAAGCAATTAAAACCGTAGTAATTACTAAAATTTTGTTTCTATACATTAATCTATCCTCATTCCTTATATATTTACAGAAATTATACCATTACAGCCGGAGATGGGCAAGAACGTGTATGACATATTGCTATTGCAATACTGTCAATAGTATCATCTAGTTTGGGAAGACTGATATTCCCAAGAGCTATCTTAACCATTTGTTCAACTTCTTTTTTGTCCGCTCTTCCGTATCCTGTCAGAACTTGTTTAACTTCTATAGGTGTATATTCATAAATTGGAACCCCGAATTGTTCAAGAACAGTTAGTATAACTCCTCTTGCATGAGCTACCGGCATGACAGTCGTCCTGTTACGGAAGAAAAACAGCTTTTCAATTGCGCAGACATCCGGCTTATACGTATTTATGATTGTTGTCATATCATTAAAAATCTCTAAAAGTCGTGCAGATTCTTTTAAATCTTTTGAAGTTTGAATAGAACCTGAAGTTTCAAGACTGATTTTATCGTTATCATAGTCTATTAAGCTATATCCGACAATTGCCATGCCGGGGTCAATCCCAAGAATTTTCATATATATAATTATAACCTATGGCAATATCCCTTGCAACATTTTGTCAAAAATATGAACAAACTTAACATTTAACTTGATTAAAAATAATACTCATGATACCATACCGGTAAGAACAATTTATTAGGGTTGTGAGGTAATAATGAAAAGCTCTACAATTAGAAGATCAAACTTATCTAAGGAGAAAATGGCTGTTTTGGAAGCACTTTCAAAATACAGGCAGGACAGCTATGACAACACTCCGAATGTTTACGTAAGACCTAACAAAGAAAAAGAACTGGATGTATTGTGGCAGAATTTTAAAGTAAGCCAGAAGGCTGAAAAGTCACCAAGCGTATATCTTGCAACAGGTTTTATAGCAGGTGCAGTTGCTATGTTGATACTTGTCGGTCTGGTTAATATTTCAACCGGTCATATAGCGGCAAAAGATGAAAATCAGATTTTTAATCCCGGAAGAGTTAAGGCGCAGAACGAAAAACTTAACCTTATACCGGCAACAACTGAAACAACTGCTGCTGCAGAGGCTGAAACAGTTGCGTCAGAAGTTTATACTGTGCAGAACGGCGATACTTTAGAAAGCATTTTGATTAGATTTTACGGCGGTTACAGCCCATCTAGAGCAACAGCGGTTATGCAGGCTAATAACATGGCTAATCCGAACAAGCTTTCTATAGGACAAAAGTTAACAATTCCTATGAATGTAAATTAAAATAATTAATAATGTAAGTTACATCTAATAAAAGCTGAAAGAGAAAACTTTCGGCTTTTTTAAAGGGAAAATATGGCTAAAAAACACAAATGTTTGATTACTGTACTGAAAAAGGAGTGTTATCAAAATTTGCAAGCAAAATATCTTGCAGATCCTAAGTCCGGCCCATGCCCGTTTTTTGAAGAGGGACAGCAAATACTTGTTGACAGTGATAATTTTTTCAGAATGCTAAATGGCCAATTTTGTTCGGAAGCGTGGGATTGTATTAGCAGGTACGTATATTCTGCACTCCAGGGCGGTTCTATAATGAACGGCTGGACAAATGATGAAAAAGTGATGATAACTTGCTGTAATGACGGAACAAGACCGGTAATTTTTAAACTGGAAAGAATTGATGAAGATGATTAATTTTGAAGATACTTTCTGTTCTTCAATTCATCAGGCATGAACTGCTGATAAATATCGGGGGCATCGTGGCTATAGATATAACCTATGCCGAATCCGTATTTTTTAGCATCTTTGTAGTGGGCATCCCTGAGGTGCATTGGAGGCGGAAAATCCTTGCCGTTTGCAATGTCTGATAATGCTTCATCAATTGCCATAATTGCCTTATTGTTTTTCGGAGCCTTTGCAACATAAATAACCGCAAGCGCAAGCGGAATTCTGCCTTCGGGAAGTCCCAGAAGTTCAACGGCTTTGTAGGCGTTCACGGCAATATTCATTGCGTTAGGGTCCGCAAGCCCGACGTCTTCTGCCGCACATACTATCAGCCTTCTTGCAATGAACCTCGGATCTTCGCCTGCTGCAATCATTTTGGCAAGATAATAAATCGCAGCATCAGGATCTGATCCTCTTAAACTTTTTTGAAAAGCTGAAGCGCAATCATAATGTTCCTGCTGTGAATATCGGGTATTTCTTTTCTGGCAGATTTCTTCGATTATGGAAACTGTCAGATTTCTGCGATTGTCTTTTAAGTCGCTTGCAAAGTAGGCATTTTCAACTACATTAAGCGCATATCTTGCGTCTCCTCTTGCAAGGTTTACAATAAAATCCAACACTCCGCTTTCGCAGTCCATTGCAGTGTAGTGTTTTGCAAGATACGCAAACCCTTTTTTAATAATAGCCTTCATGCTCTCGTCGTCAATTGAATTAAGCCTGATAACCTGAACTCTTGACAAAAGTGCAGGAACCACCTGAAATGAAGGGTTTTCAGTTGTTGAACCTATTAAAAACAGGGTTCCGTTCTCAAGGTGCGGAAGAAGTGCATCCTGCTGGGTTTTTGAGTATCTGTGGATTTCGTCAATAAATAAAATTGTTTTAATTCCGCTCCGGAGTGAGTTTTTGGCGCTTTCAACAGCGTCTTTAATATCCTTGACTCCTGAGGTTACGGCGGAAATCTCAATAAAATTTGCGTTTGTTTTTGTTGCAATAAGCCTTGCAAGCGTTGTTTTTCCGGAGCCCGGAGTGCCCCAGAGGATTATTGAAAACAGTCTGTTTGTTTTTAATAAATTCAAAATCGGACTGTTCGGAGACACAACATTGCTCTGTCCGAGAAATTCCTCAATAGTTTTCGGGCGCAAAATTTCCGCCAGCGGAATTTGTTTATTCTGATTTTCGAGTTCCGTAAACAAATTATTCATAGTATAATTGTAGCATTAAAATGAAAGGTAAGGTAATGAAAAAGTTTCTCTACATCTTAATCATAGTGTTTCTGGTTCTTCTTACAATGCCTGCGGATTTGAACCGCAGCAAAAAAAATGAAAACACAAAAGAAGTCACCTTGTGGACTCTTCAGATGAGCGACTTTTCAGACTATATGAACGGTGTGATAAAAGAGTTTGAAAAAGAAAATCCTGATATCAAAATTATCTGGATTGACGTTCCGTTTTCGGAAGGCGAAAAGCGTACACTTGCCTCTGTTTTGAGCGACAATCCGCCGGATTTGATTAACCTGAACCCTGATTTTTCGGCAACTCTTGCGCAAAAAGGCACTCTTTACGAAATTCCGGAGGAAAATGTTTCACAATTTAATGACGGGATTATTGAGTCTTTGAAATATAAAGGCAAACTTTATTCTATTCCGTGGTATGCAACTTCTGCCGTCACAATTTACAACAAATCTCTTGTTGAAAAAGCAGGCATTAAAGTTCCAAATACCTATGAAGAATTAAAAATTTCGGCTCCAATTGTAAAAGAAAAAACAAACGCCTATATCTTTCTTCCCAACATAACCGAAAACGATACAATGCTCAGAATTCTGAACAAATACGGCATAAGTTCTTACGAAAACATAAATTCTGACAGGTCTGTCGAAGTTTTTGATATGTTCAAAGATTTATATCAAAAAAATCTTATTCCGAAAGAAAGCATAACCCAGACCCACCGTGAAGCTCTGGAAAAATATATGTCAGGGAATATTGTTTTGTTTCAGGCAGGTGCAAATTTTTTGAATATGATTAAAGAAAATGCTCCGCAGACTTATGAGGTCACGGATGTTGCCCCGCAATTGAGAGGAGAACTCGGGCAGAATGATTTTTCATTAATGAATTTTGTAATTCCGCTCAGGGCAAAACATAAAGATGAAGCCTTAAAATTTGCACTGTTTTTGACAAACAAAGAAAACCAGCTTGAACTTGCAAAGCTTACAAATGTAATTGCCGTAAATAAATCTGCGCTAGACGACGATTTTTATACTAAGTATGACAGTGGCGATTTAATGTCAAAAGCACGTGTTATCAGCGCAAAACAACTCAATAAAGTTGAACCTGTTCTCAAATCAAACAGAAATCAAAAAGACATTAACAATCTTATCAATTCGGCAGTTCAGGAAATTTTTCTGGACAAAGCAGACACAAAATCAATCCTGAACAGAATTGCAAAAGATTGGAAACTTCTCATTGATTAGCATACAAAATGTCTGTGAGAGTGAAAAGTCGTAACAACTTGAGTCGGCATAGGCGGGGCAAATGAGAAGAAACCAAATGTCGGCACAACAGGCGGCGCAAAATATCCGCCAAACATTGAAGGCCCGAACACTCCTCCGCCGTACCAGCCTGCATATGGCCCTGCAATTGAGCTTAAAACGGAAGCGTTCATCAAACCTGATGTTCCTGCAGCATTCGCCTCAGGAGAGCCATAACCCGCAAGATTGTTTACCATAAATCCAAGGTTGCTGCCTGTGACTTTTCGCATATCATATGCAACGGAGTTTCTAAATATCCCGTTCATCACATTCAATCCAAAATTCATTGAGGCAGTACTTGGATCAACACCTCTGTTTCTTGCTTGAATTGCGCCTGCGGTGCTTCCGATAATAGCATTAATATTACTCAAAATGTAGTTTGTTTCCGGTAAACCCATAATTTATCTCTATATATATCTTGTATATATATTAAAAATATTATTCCCAAAAAATTGCCTAAAATTTTTTCTTTTGTAAAGTAATGTTAAGAAAGGGGCTTTGTAAATTAAAGTTTGCCTCTGATTTTGCCGATTAAGAAGTTAAGGAAATGTTTAAAAAGGGATACGAAAAAAATGGCTCTGAATGTTTACAATCAAAACTACAAACTTGGCATCGACACTTCCGTTCTTAAGCAGGTATCACAGGAAATCTTAAAAAGAGCGGAAGCGAAGAACAGCCAGTATCAGGTAAACAATTCATTCGGCAGTGTTTTGAAAGCTACCGATATGGGAGTCGATTTGTACAAAGGCAACATTGATACACAGGTTGCAAAACAAATCGCATTGAACAACAGCGGATTGCAGATTCAATTAAGCGAAACCGCACAAAAAGCCATCCAGTTCTTGAATTCACAGGCAGCACAGAATGTTGCGAAAAATGTTGAAGGCAAAATGACAATTTCGGTAAATGAGGTCAACAGCCAGCCTCAACCTGCTCAAACACACACCTTCAATAGTATTATAAGCAACAGTACAAGCAAAGATAAAAACGGTTCAAATCCTTTTTATCACGGTGAATTGTTAATGCAGAATTCCAAGAAAGGCGAAAAAACTGACGAAATCAAAAGTGTATTTGATTAGTCGTTCAAAACAAGTTCTAAATTATAGGTTTTGCCGTTAAATTAAACTGAATCCTCGGAACTTTGGGCAGAACCTGACGATTTCTCAATATCGTCCTCGCGTTCATCTTTTTTTTGTTTATTTTGCTGGTTATTTTTATTTTTTTCGTCTAAAACAAGCTGTTTTTTTCTGGCATTGATAACATTTGCAACATTCATCATGGCAAGAGAATTAAGGGTTGCACGAAGAACTGCGCTTCTGTCCATATATTTTTCGGATTCATTTTGTTCTTCTTCTTCCTCACGTCTTTGCTGGGCAAAGTATTCACCGCCCTGACCCATTTTATCATCCTGGGTTCTGGCAGCGGTGCCTGAAATGTCGCCGCTCTTGAAGTTGAAAGAGCCGCCAATCCCGAAAAATCCTGCTGACCTGTTATCGACCATAATTTTCTACCCTCGCCACACTTTTTGTTATGTGCTTTAGTTTTTTTACGTGTTTACTTGAGTATAGATGATTCAATGGTATATT
The DNA here is from genome assembly GCA_944323585.1 of Candidatus Gastranaerophilales bacterium. GTDB lineage: Bacteria > Cyanobacteriota > Vampirovibrionia > Gastranaerophilales > Gastranaerophilaceae > Scatenecus. The sequence goes on along the minus strand of CALUTA010000056.1, from coordinate 470 downwards.
AACTCATCTAAATAAATTATTTTGCTACGATATTAATAAAAATTTACAAAAATTTTCATTATCCAAACGGCTTATAGTATAATACAGATTGAATAAAGCAGCCGGATAATCGCGCATTGCGCCGGCAGCGGTTTGATTGAAAAATTAAACAGCAAGAGGCTGTAAACGTTTACAGCCGGCCGACAATGTGAGGAAAGTCCGTGCATCCAAGGACAGATCGCCGGGGAAACCCCGGACGGCGTGAGCCGGTGGATAGGACCACAGAAAAAATACTGCTAACGGCTTTTTTAAGTACGAGCGATGGTGCAACGGCGAGGTAAGAGCTCACCGGCGGTGCCGAGAGGTATCGGCCAGGCAACCCCCGATAGGATGCAAGATTAACTCGAAGGCTACAAAGGCTGTCCGCCCACTTCGGAAATATCGCTTGAGATTGCGGGTAACCGTAATACCAGACAGATGATTATCTATAA
>CALUTA010000055.1 GCA_944323585.1 Candidatus Gastranaerophilales bacterium | reverse complement strand
CCGGACAACCCGTCGGCTTTTATAAATACTTTTGTAATATCCGTCATATACCCGAAATCAGGCTTAAGATGATGGATATGTTCCATATTGTCAATTTCGCGTCTTAAGAATTTTGCGTTTTCAACGGCACGGCTTAATTGTTTTCTGCCTCTGGGGCTGTCGAGGTTTGCACGTGCAGCGTCGAGGCTTGCCAGAAGCATTATTGAAGGGCTTGTTGTATGAAGAAGTTTCAAAGCCTTTTCAACCGCTTCAACATCAAGCATAGAATTTTCCGCAATGTGGAGCATCGAACTCTGGCTCATTGAACCGCCTGTTTTGTGTAATGAATGAACAACCGCATCAGCGCCGAGTTTGAGGGCAGATGTCGGAAGGTGTTTGTTGAAGTTCCACAGGCATGCGTGTGCTTCGTCCACAATCAGCGGAACATTGTATCTTTTGCAGACTGCTGAAATCGATTTGATATCAGACACAACCCCTTCATAAGTCGGGTTTGTAATCCATACCATTGAAATATCGTTATTGCGTCTGAGTTGTTCTTCAACGCTTTCAGGTGTAACGTTGCCCCAGATTCCCCATTCTTCAAACCTTTCGGGTATAAGCCAGACAGGTTCGGCACCTGAGATAATCATACCTGTCAAGACCGAACGGTGGCAGTTTCTGTTTGTGAGAATTCTCTGGCCTTTTTTAGTTAAACCCATTGCAAGAGCAAGGTTTCCTGCGGTTGACCCGTTGAGAAGGAAGAAAGTTCTTTTTGCGCCAAAAGCCTGTGCCGCCAGTTCCTGCGCTTCTTTAATCGGGCCTGTTGCAGGGTGAAGTGTGCCTAACCCGTCAAATTCATCAGTTGTATCAAGCGCAAGTGCTTTTTTTCCGACGAGTTTGCGAAAATCAGGCAGTGTTCCGCTTCCTTTGGTATGTCCGGGGATGTGGAACTGGTAAGTGGGGTTTTCGTAAGCTCTTTTAAGAGCTTCTACAATCGGGGCTTTTATTTTAACCGCTTCTTTAGCCTTGGCGGGGTTCTTAATTTTTGTTACATCTGTCATAACTACAATATACAATAAAAAAATCATGAATTTCAATATGTTTTATGATATAATTAATATTTGTGAACAGAATTTTACGAATAGCTTTGATAATACTGTGTTTTTCGGCATTTAACTGCCTTCCAGCATCTGCCAGGACTTCCTCAAAAGTCAAAAAAGAAGATGTAATAATTCTTGACGTAACAAAAAATGAAACAATTTCTTCTGACGAAAACAAAGAAAAGAGCAAGCATTCAAGCAGTTTAATGGATAAAATTAAAAATTATGACGCCGGAGATGTTGAAAATGATACAGTGAATGACAACGTTGATGTAGAGTTTTCAATTTTTGACAACCTTATTGACAAAGATAAAGAGGCGGATCATCCTTTTAAAATAGAGGAAGAATCTTTGTTCGGGCGGATTTACAAGAAAAAGCTTGAGCGGACTTCAATTCCGTCGTATCTTTTGCAGGACGAATTAACTTTCAGATATAAAAGAGGACCGGTTGATAAGGTTCAATTTTACGGCGCATTTCAGGGGAATTTCAATTCTCTTTTTACAGGAAGCGACTATGATACCGAATATGATTTGAATATTTTTGAAGCGGGTGTTGTCGGAAGTCTGAAAAAGGTGAATACTGATTTCAAATTGCAGATGAATTTTAAGCCGGTTGAGGGCGTGAATTTCATGCAAGGATTTATTACGGATGCGTATTTGATGAATCTTTCAATTCCTCATCATAAAATAATTGTCGGAAACTCCAGAAATCAGGTCGGAGTTGATGGAGGAGCAAGCTCATATACCCTTCCTTTTGCAATGCGCTCCCAGATTGCAAGAAACTTCGGCAACACAAGAGCGCTAGGTGTTCGTGTAGTCGGGGATTATTCTCTTGTTGACTACAGTTTGGCATTGAACAGTTCTGACAGGTTTTTTCAGGAATTTTTCCCCGGAGCCGAATTTACAGGCTGGGTAAACTTTAAGCCTCTTGGCAAAACCGGCGGCAAATACGGTCATCTTGTTCTGGGAACAGGGTTGAATGCAGGGCATAGAAACGAAAATTATACTGTCGGCGGTGCTTATGTCGGATATTCATACAAAAAATTTGCGGCAAATGCTGAGTATTCAATAGCAGACGGATACAATGGACGCAACTTCAGTACAAATAAAGCAACAGGTTTTTATACAACCGTTTCTTACCGTCTTACGCAGAAACTGCACGTTCTGGCACGTTTTGATCAGTTTGATCCAAACCGTGACATTAGCGGGGATTTGAGACGAGAATATACTGCAGGCCTAAATTATTTTATAAAAGGTCAGGCTCTGCGTCTTATTTTAAATTATGTTTTCTGTGACAATGAAAACGAAGAAGACAGCCACAGGATTATTCTCGGTACGCAAATATTATTATAACAAGTGCGGAACATTAAGAAAAATCATACAAATCGTCATTGCCATGTTGCATAAATTTGAAAAATACGGTATAATCTGAAAAATAAGAAGAATTTAGCAACAGATTTTTCTTAAAAAGTACTAAATCAGGAGACTACAACAATGTACCAAGACGAAAAATTAGTATGTGAAGATTGCGGAGCAGAATTTGTCTTCACAGCAGGCGAACAGGAATTTTATGCTGAAAAAGGGCTTGTCAACAAGCCGAAAAGATGCCCTGATTGCCGTAAAGCCCGCAGACAGCACAACAGAAGATCAAGAAAAATGTATGATGCGGTTTGTTCAAAATGCGGAGCGCAAACTCAGGTTCCTTTTAAGCCGATTCCCGGTAAAGAAGTCTATTGCAAAGATTGTTTTTCAACTCTAAAAGCTGAATAGAATTTTATATATAGATTTTAATAATTTAATAGGGCAAAACCATTTTATGTGTTTTGCCCTATTTTAGTTTTATTATAAGAAAAACTAAGCCCCGATACAGCTGTTTAAATATTCTATAGTACTGATTTTTTCGTCATAGAGATATTTAATAAAGTTTAAATATGCTGCATCATAAGACGTTATGACAAGGTTTATTTCAAACCCGTCGGTGCAGAATGGTTCGTAATCATATACAACATAGCTGTTATATTTGCTTTTCCATTCTTTTCTTTCTACATGACTGTTGTTTTCCTCGACTATGTCTTCTAGCCAGGCAACAATATCTTTATTTACATTTTTCATTTCCATTCGATTGTATCTTGCACAATCATGACAATTATTTCCCATCAGCATAAAAATTACTCCTTGTCTAAGGCAGATTTCTTATATTGAAATTGTAAATGTTTTTTTTACTTAAATAATCCCCTGCAGGTATAAGTCAATATAGTAGGTTTTGCTAATATTACAAACTTTAACATTTTGCCTATTTACAGCTCTTATGCTATAATTCTGCCAGAATGGAGAGAGTTTAAATGAATTTAGCGCATATATTTACCGATATTCCTATTTTAATAGTATTGTCAACTTTTGTTTTATCTATAATCTTCTGTTTGAACAGATATCTTTTCGTAAATAAAAATTTGCGCACCTTTCAGAAATTTTTGTCTAATTTTAAAAAGACGGATTTGAACTTCCGCTTCAAAGAAATTGATGAATGGATGTCAATGAATCCTTATGTTTCAGGAGCATGGATGGAGTTCAAAAACACTCTTGTTTTCTCGGAATCCGTAGCCTTGAGAGGTCAAAATAATAACCTTACTTACAAAGAAGTTTCTACAACGGTGCAAAATATTCAAACAACAGTTGATCCATTATATTTCTTTAATGAAGAAACTTTAATTACATCAAAATTCAATTTTAAATTTCTCCAGACTGTACCGACAATTCTTACAGGCTGCGGTCCGTTGTTTACATTCTTGAACATCGCAATTGCATTCGGTAAAATCGACTTTTCATCTCAGGAAAAAACAATAACTTCAGTTGCAAACCTGATGGCATCAATGCAGGTTGCAGCTCTTGTATCAGTATTCGCCGTTGGGTCTTCACTTTTATTCCTGATTATTGAAAAAGTTACTTACAACAATATTTGTAAAAGATATCTGCTTAAATGTCAGGATTTGATTTCCAAACTGTTTGATAATGTATCTTCCGAGAAATTCTTATTTGAACTTTTGCGTGAAACTAAAATCCAGAATAATAATCTTCAGCATTTGATTGCCGGAATGCCGGATCACTTTAAGGTTGCCTTGAACTCCGGTATTGCTGCAAACCTTGTACCGTATTTGGAAAATCTTATTTTCGGCATAAACCTTCTGAATAAGCAAATGAAAGAATCCGCTAAAAAAAGCGGCGGTGATGAAGTGGATGAGCTGTTTTAGGGGGGAATTAGAAAATGGCAATTTCTGGCAAAAAATCAGTACATGAAGAGGGCGCAGATAATATTTTCTGGACCACGATGGCCGACTTGATGCTTGGTCTTGCAATTATCTTTATGACTTTGTTTGTATTTGCAATGACGGGATTTACGCAGGAAACTGTAAAACTTCAGGAAAGCCAGATGAAAGCGACAGAAGAACTTGCCGCAAAACTTAAAGAGGCCAAGATTGACGCTGAAATTGACAGGTTGACCGGTAATGTTAAAATTTCAAACCTTGAACTTTTTGAATTGAACAGTTATACTCTCTCGGATAAAGGGAAAGCTTATCTTGATAAATTTATACCAATTTATCTGGACACGATTTATTCAAAGGAAGTTTTGCGTGACAATATTGCGGATATTGTAATTCAGGGGCACACTGACTCCCAGTCGTTTGCCGGACTCAAGACAAAAGATGAGCAGTATGCCAGGAATATGGAATTAAGTTTGTTGAGAGCAAATTCTGTTGCACAGTATGCCTTGTTAAAGACAAACTATGACAAGAAAAATAGTGAAAAACTCCGCAAAATGCTTGTTGTTGAAGGAAAAAGTTTTTCCGATCCGATTATTGTTGACGGGAAAGAAGACTATAATAAAAGCCGCCGTGTAGAATTGAAATTGAGGGTTAAGGCACGTAATTTTGCGCAGATATTCGGATTGAATTTTGGACAATGATTAACGAAAATTATATATTAGAAACAATAAATATGATTAAGCTTTACAACCTTGATATAAGGACTGTAACGCTTGCGTTGAGTTTGAGAGACTGTATAGACTCTGATATTGAAAGAGTTTGTGAAAATATTTATACCAAAATCAAAAAATATGCTAAAAATCTTGTGGAATACGCAGATGAGTTAGAAAACGAATATTCAATACCGATAATTAATAAAAGAATTTCCGTAACGCCTGTATCTTTGATAGGTGAAGCCTGCAAAAATCCTGATTATGTAAGAATTGCACAGATTTTGGATTTGGCGGGAAAAGAAGTCGGGGTGAATTTTATCGGAGGGTTTTCGGCACTTGTAGAGAAGGGCTGTACAAAAGGCGACAGACTGTTGATAGAAAGTATTCCTGAGGCATTGGCAAAAACGGATTTTTTGTGTTCTTCGGTTAATCTTGCATCTTCAAAAGCAGGAATAAATATGGATGCTGTTTTGAAGATGGCTGAAACAATTAAAAAATCAGCGGAATTGACAAAAGATAAAGATTGTATCGGAGCGGCAAAGCTTGTATGTTTTTGCAATTCTCCTGGAGATAATCCGTTTATGGCGGGTGCTTTTTGCGGATTTGGCGAACCTGAATGCGCTTTAAATGTGGGAGTTTCAGGCCCCGGGGTTGTGAGAGCGGCAATAGAAAGTCTGCCAAAAGATGCTGATATGAGCGTTCTTGCAAATAAAATCAAACAAATCGCATTTAAAATTACAACAACCGGAGAACTTGTCGGCAGAAAACTGGCAAAACGGCTGGAAATTCCGTTTGGTGTAATTGACTTGTCGCTTGCACCGACACCTGCAATCGGGGACAGTGTAGCCGGAATTTTTCAGGCAATGGGGCTTGAACATGCGGGCGCACACGGTACAACGGCGGCTCTTGCTATGCTGAATGATGCTGTCAAAAAAGGCGGAATTATGGCAAGTTCACATGTCGGCGGATTGTCAGGAGCTTTTATTCCTGTGTCTGAAGACGCCGGAATGATAGAAGCCGCTTCAAGAGGATGTTTGACATTTGATAAACTTGAGGCAATGACATCAGTTTGTTCTGTCGGACTTGATATGATTGCAATACCGGGTGACACTCCTGTCGACACAATTGCAGGTATTATAGCTGATGAAATGGCTATCGGGATGATTAATAAAAAAACAACGGCTGTCAGAATTATCCCTGCAATCGGGAAAACTGTCGGCGATAAGGTCAGCTGGGGCGGATTACTTGGAGAAGCTCCGATTATGAGTGTAAACGGTCTTTCCTCTTCAGGGTTCGTAAGGCGGGGAGGAAGGATTCCGGCTCCTATTCATTCGCTTAACAATTGATAAAGTTTGTTTTATTTATTTTATAAAACGGGTATAGAATATTATAGTTATTAAAGGTATATCAATGGCAAAATCACTTCACGAGTTAGAGTTAAATTTAAAAAATTATGTTATAGATTGTCACTCAAACTATAAAGGTTTAAAAAACGTTTCAATAGAGAGATATAACAATTTAAAGCTGTCAATGGATCCTGAGGTCTATCAGACATATCATATAATAATACGTATCGGAATTTCGGAAGCCGTGATGATTTTGCCGGAGGCTTTAATTTTCACGGGAACTTTAGGAATGGATGAGAAATATGTTCAAAGGTGGCTTCAGCTTCCCATGGTACAACAGGAATTGAGTTCACATTGGAGTAATTACAGGTTGTATTCAGCATAATAATATGTTATAATAGTAGTATTAAAACGTATATGATTGGACGAGAATAATGGGTAAAACATTTAACGAGTTGGCATTGGATTTAAAAGACTATATTGTAGAAAAGCACTCTAACTACCGAGGCTTAAAACACTTGAGTCTTCAAAGGTATAACAACCTTACCGTAAGTATGAATTCAAGACGTTACGGTAAGCCTCATGTAATAATAAGAGTAGGAATATCTGAAGCTGTTTTCTCAATCCCTTATGTTAACAAGATTGACGGCGGGTTAGGCATGGACGAAAGATATGTAATGCAATGGATTGGTACGGATGTAGTACTTCAATCTCTTAATGATCAATGGAAGCTTATTAAACTTGCAGAACTGGATAATGCTTAATTTTGTTTTGTTTTTGTCATTGATTTAGAACGCAGGGTTCTGTGGTAAGTAATAGCAAATCTGTGGGCTTCATCGCGAATTCTTTGAAAAAGGAAGAGCGCACTGGAATTTTGCGGAAGAATTACCGGATCTGATTTTTTTGGCAGGAATACTTCTTCATGTTTTTTTGCCAAACTTACGACGTCTATTCCTGTGATGCCGAGTTCTTCAATAATCTGCATAACGCTTGACAGCTGGCCTTTTCCGCCGTCAATTATCATCAAATCAGGCTTATCCCAGTTTTTGTCGCCGAGGTGTTTAAGCCGGCGGGTCAGAACTTCTTTCATAGAAAGAAAATCGTCCGGTTTACCTTCTGTTGTGCGGATTTTGAATTTTTTGTATTCGGATTTTTTGCTCTGCCCGTTTATAAACGTAATCATTGAGGCAACGGTGTTTGTTCCTTGAATATGCGAAATATCGTAGCATTCAATTCTGTGCGGAAAATTTTTGAGATGTAATTTTTCCGCAAGATATGAGCCGATTTCATTAAAATCATCACGAATTTTGGACATTTTTTTGAGTTTGGCATTGTCGAGAACTACTCTTGCGTTTTTGTCCGCAAGTGATTGGAGTTCTTTGCCTTGAGCGGATTTGCCGTAGCTGATTTTGACTTTTTTCTTGGCCAGAATTTCAAGCCATTCTTCATAGAGGGCTTTTTCACCTATGCTTTCAAGCTCGTTTGAAACTATTTTGTCGGGATAGCCGAGGGTCAGAGAGTTGTAGTATTCTTTAAAGAAGGTTGCAAAAAATTCTGTTTTGTCTTCTTCTTCAACCTCGTAAACAAAATCTTTTTTATCAATGAGCCTTCCTTCTCTTATCATCAAAATTACGATAGCAAAAATTCCGTCTTCAGAGAGGAAGGAGATTATATCTTCGTTAAGTTTGGTGTTTTCATAGACAACCTGCTGTTTTTCGAGGGTTTTCTTCAAATCCAGATAACTGTCCCTGAGCCGTGCGGCTTTTTCAAATTGTTCTTCAGAGGCATATTTTTCCATTCGGGTTTTAATTTGTTCCATAAGTTCGGATTGTTTGCCGGATAGAAAAAGTTCTGCCTGATGAACAAGCGCCTTGTATTCTTCACTGGAAACTTTACCCTGACACGGTGCCATACAGCGGCCTATATGATAATAAAGGCACGGGCGGTCTTTGAATTTCGGGGTTTTGCACTGTTTAAGCGGAAAAATTTTTTTCAGAAAATCGAGTGTCGAATACATTGCCCGAATGTCTGTGTAGGGGCCGTAGTATCTGCCTTTTTCGGGGTTCATGTTTTTTTTGCGCACAACCTGAATGCGCGGAAAATCTTCATCCGTAATCAAAAAGTAAGGGTATTTTTTGTCGTCTTTCAGCAGAATATTATATTTGGGCTTATGCTTTTTAATCAGATGGCTTTCTAAGATAAGCGCCTCGACTTCCGTGTTTGTGATGATGTATTCCAGACGTTCGATTTGCGATACAAGCACCTGAACTTTTACGCTGTCGTGGTGTTTTTTATTAAAATAACTCATTACACGGCGCTTGAGAATTTTCGCTTTTCCGACGTAAATTATTTCATTATTTTTGTTGTAATAAATGTAACACCCCGGAAGCGATGGTAATAGTTTTAATGTTTGTCGTAAATTTTCATTCATAGGCCTGTTACCGTAATTATCTGAAATTCACTTCTTCCATAAAAATGCCGACCCATTTGACAAGATTGGAAAGCTCATAGGGTTTTGGAAGATAAAGATCAGCCCCGCTGTTCAGGATAAGTTCCTTGTCATGTAAAACGGAAGTCATAATGATTTTTGTGTTTTTAAATTCCGTATTTTCTCTCAATTTTTTGCAAATTTCCAACCCTTTTAAGTT
>CALUTA010000054.1 GCA_944323585.1 Candidatus Gastranaerophilales bacterium | reverse complement strand
TATCTCACGTCTAACAGGATCAAAGCTTGATAGTACAACGGCTTCCGGTGTATCATCAATAATCAAATCAACTCCGGTCAAAGTTTCAAGCGCACGGATGTTTCTTCCTTCACGGCCGATTATGCGGCCTTTCATTTCGTCATTCGGCAGTGCAACAACAGACACTGTTGTTTCTACAACCTGCTCTATCATACATCTTTGCATTGTTGTTGACAGAATTTCTTTTGATTTTTCAAGCGCTGTTTCTTTTATTTTTGCTTCGTTTTCTCTTATAAGCTGCATCTGTTCCTGAGCAAGATCGTGTTTCAGCTGGTCAAGAAGCATGTTTTTTGCTTCTTCTGCGCTCATTCCGGAAATTCTTTCAAGTTCGGTTGTTTGTTTCTGAACGATTTCAGCCAGATAATCTTCTTTATCAAGAAGTTCGTCTATTTTTTTCTGAACCTGTATTTCTTTTTCTGTATATTCCTGAATTTTGTCTTCAAGAACATCTTCACGTTTTGCAAGTTTTGTTTCTAATCTTGCAATTTCCTGTCTGCGTTCTCTTTCTTCTTCGTTTAATTTTTCTCTGTCATTTTGAAGTTCTTCAATTGCCTTAATTTTTGCTTCTTTCAAAAGAAGTTTTTCTTTTTCTTCTAAAGCATTTCTGTCTTTCTCAATGTCATTTAAAACGGACTTAACTTTGTTTTGCTGGATAATCAGCACAGCGACTAATGCTATTACCACAATAATCGCGATAATTAATAAAAAATCCATGAAGTTTTTTACCTTATCCTTTTCTATTTTTTAATAATACACGCAATGCCCGATACATATATCCTATCGAGCTTTCACCAAATTAATATTTAAATGAATTTCATTGCATATATATCCAAAAAATATTTACCTACTACATCTGTCAATATGATAGCATGTAAATACGCATTTGTATAGTAGATATTTATTTTTTGATACATTAAATATTTTTCAGTCTTTTATTTTTAGAAAATGGATGAAAAATGTTTAAGCATCGTTTCTTTTCCTTGTTCCAAAGGAGTTATATCAAATCCGATGTCTTCAGATCTTTTAATTTCAGGATATTTTGATGCGGATAATTCAAATAATACTCTTGTCCGCGGATTTAAACTATAGGTTGAATACAGGTTATATACCTGTTGTTTATTTCTGCTGTGTGAAAATATATTATCAAACAATGCCAGTTCATATTTTTGGATATTGGTATTGCTGTTAAAGTTTCTAAGCATTTCTAAAAACGGGTTGTTGGATTTTTCATTTTTGACAATTTTAGTCTTGAATTCGGCCTTGCCAAATTTTTTGTTTGTAACATTTACAAGCCCGTCATGCCCGCAGTTTATAATTGTATCGGTGTCTCCGATTTTATTAATATTATCTATGATTTCAGATATTTCGCTTAATTGAAATGTATCTTTTGCGGATTTAATTGCACTTCTTACGGCCGAGCCTCTTAGTTGCGCTGTAAAATTTGGTTTACGGCTGGTGTTCAATTTTTCGTATTTTGTGTTTAGTGTTATATTCATTTTAACCTCTTTTTTCTTGTCGTTGTTGTAAAAGCTTCTAAAAAAAATATTTTGCGGGTATAAAAAAAAATATAAAAATAAATTTACAATTCTTCAAAAAATGTGTATAATTAACTCGAAAGAAGGAGAGAACCATGGAAATTAAAGTATCAGAAAACGTATCTTCAACTCCTTGTGAAGTCCTTGTAACAGGTAAATTTGAAGGAGAAAAAACATCCGTGGAGCTTGCCAACAAATATGCAATTGACAAAGACCATTTTGAGGGCAGGTTTTGCGAAACATATTTAATGCATACACTCGGCCAGATTCCGGCAGACAAAGTGCTTGTTGTCGGACTCGGTAAAAAAGAAGAATTTGATGCAAATAAAATGCGTCAGGCTGTGGCTAAAGCCATTAAAAAATTACAGCAGATTAAGGCTAAAAATGCCTGCTTTGATTTTGATGTAAATGCTGATTACGGCAAATCAGCCGCAATCGGTGCTTTGATTGCAGATTATGCTTTTGATAAATACAAAAACAAAAAAGCGGACAGAGTGGATGAAATTACATTTGCAAAATTCAGCGAAAAAGAAGTTAAAGAAGGCATCATTTTTGCTAATGCAATGAAACTCACAAGAGATCTTGCAAATGACTCTGCGCAGATTGTGACCCCTTCAAAACTCGCTGAAGTTGCCAAAAATCTTGAAGGGATTACAACACAAATTTACGACAAAGACGAAATCGAAAGAATGGGAATGGGGGCATTTCTTGCTGTCGGACAGGGAAGCGTTCATCAGCCGAGATTTATCCATATGAAATACACAGGCAAAAATGTCAAGAAAAAAATCGCTCTTATCGGTAAAGGCATTTGTTTTGATTCAGGCGGACTTGATATTAAACCGCCGTCTTCAATGCTTACAATGCGTGACGATATGTCAGGGGCTGCCTGTGTTTTAGGTGTTATGAGCGCATTAAAATATCTTGAACCTGATGTAGAAGTGCACGGGATTATTGCCGCCTGCGAAAATATGCCGTCAGGAAGTTCATACAAACCCGGCGATATTTTGACTGCCAAAAACGGTAAAACAATTGAAGTTGACAACACAGACGCAGAAGGCAGATTGACTCTTGCGGATGCTCTTTGTTATGCGTGCGAACTCGGTGTTGATGAAGTTATAGATATTGCTACTCTGACAGGGGCCTGCATGGTGGCTCTCGGTACTATTGCATCAGGTATTATGGGTAACGACGAAGAGATGATTAACCGTCTTATTGAAACTGCAAAATCAAGCGGGGAAACTTACTGGGAATTGCCGATGTTCGATGAGTATAAAGACAGTCTTAAATCAGACATTGCCGATATGAAAAATACAGGCTCCCGTTACGGCGGTGCTTCAACTGCAGGCGTGTTCCTCAAAGAATTTGTAAACGGGCCAAAGTGGTGCCATATTGATATTGCCGGAACTGCTTTTCTGGAAAAACCGCAAAAGGAATTTATTGCAGGTGCAACGGGTGCCGGGGTCAGAACATTCCTTAATTATTTGAAGAATGTTTAATTTTTCATAACAGTTTAAAGAAAAGAGGCGGAAAACTTTTCATTCCGCCCCTTTGTTTGTATATATTTTCGCAATCATGTCATTCTGAGGGCAAAGCCCGAAGAATCTTGACCTAAACAAGCCCGATTGATTTATGTTTTTCAAGGATTGTTTTTGCCATTTCGTCAACTTTTTTGAAATCTTCATCAGTCGGTTTTCCTTTAATTTGAATTGGCTCAATTAAATCAAGTTTTAACGGTGCAAGAAGATTTACGATTATGTCAAAAAGTTTTCCGCCCCAGCCGTATGAACCGATAATAGATGCAAATTTAGCTTTCGGTCTTAATACAGTTGCAAGGTATGCAACATTTACTGCCATCGGGTGAGGGCCGGCAAGAACCATTGATGTTCCCATAACAATTGTGGCAGCATCAACTAAAGCCATTGCAAGATCACCAAGATCGTCATCAACTATATCAAACTTGAATGTTTCAATCCCTTCTTTATTAAGGTCTTCAGCCAATCTGTCAATCATTTCTTTTGTGCTGTTGTACATTGAAACATAAGGAAGCACAACAAGGTTTTTAGGATCATTTGATGTCCAGTCTGCGTACAAATCAAGAATGAAGGACGGATTTTTGTAAACAGGGCCGTGGCTTGGTAAAATCATATCCACATTCATTCCCTTAATCATTTTTGTATATTTCTGGCACATTGTTCTGAACGGCATCATAATTTCCGCATAATATCTTTTTGCACTTTTTTCAAGCTCTTTGCTTTCAACCGCAAAAACGTCAGAGAATGTGTAGTGTGCGCCTAAAAAGTCACATGTGCAGATTACATTGTCTTCTTTAATATAAGTGAACATTGTATCAGGCCAGTGAACTCCGGGTGCAAAGATGAATTTTAACGTCTTGTCGCCAAGTGAAACTTCTTCGCCGTCTGCAATTTCTCTGATTTTTTCAGCCGGTACATGAAGCATGTTTTTAATATTTTCCGCACATTTAGGATTTGTGAGAACTATTGCATTCGGAAATTTTTCCAGCAGTGCAGGGATCGAACCTGAGTGATCCTGTTCTCCATGGTTTGCAATAATATAATCAACTTTGCCGATTTGGTTCTCTGCAAATCTTTTCAAATATTCAGTGGTTTTAGGCGGATACATTGTATCAATAATTGCTGTTTTTTCACTGCCTTTAACAAGATAAGAATTGTAGCTGGTTCCGTGTTCAAGCGGAATTAATTCATCAAAAATTCTTCTGTCGCAGTCGTTAAGTCCGCAGTAATAAATATTGTTTTTGATTTCCTGAAATTTCATTTCATCTCTCCTTTACTATTTATATTTTAATTGGGGTTTTTATAAAAGAAAACATTTTCTTTGACACAAAGCGGGCAATAATCGGGTTCTTCCGTTTGTCTGAAAATCGCACCGCAGACCGAGCAAGTCCAGTTGAATGTTCCGTCTTCATTTGGAGTCACATCGTCCTTGAGTTTTAAAATTGCTTTTCTCAAGCGTTCAAGGTGAGTATGTTCAAAATTTTCAATATTTCTGAACAAGCCTGCTATATGGTCGAATCCTTCTTCTTCAGCTTTTTGTGCAAACATTTCACATTTGCCTTGTGTATCTTGTATTTCTTTTTCAAGAGCACGTTCAAGGCAATTCACTAAATCAGGCGTATGCCCGTCGTTAAGCCACTTATACCAGAGCTTTGAGTGTTCAGTTTCCATGTTTGCAAACATTTTCAAAAGTCTGGACAGTTCCGTTTGCCCATGTCTTTCGGCAATCAGTGCGTATATATCGTATTCAGTTCTTCGTTTTGCCGTAAAATTAAATGCTTTTTTTAAGTTTTTTTCTGTTTCGGAGCCTTTAATATCCAATTTTTTATCCCTTTTTATTTTTCACATGCAAATACATCATATCACATTAAAAAAGGCTTTGCAAAAAGCAAAGCCTTCAAATTTTTAATAATTTTGAGCTTTCATAAAGAAGTATGCTTGCGGATGTTTGCATACCGGACAAATTTGCGGAGCTTTTGCCCCTTCAAAAACATGCCCGCAGTTTCCGCATTCCCATAATACTTTTTCCTGTTTTTCAAAAACTGTTCCGTTTTTAACGGCTTCTAAAAGTTTTCTGTATCTTTCTTCGTGTTCTTTTTCAATTTTACCGACCATTTCAAACAGAATAGCAAGAGTGTCGAAACCTTCTTCTTTGGCTTCTTTTGCAAATCGGGCATACATATCGGTCCATTCGTAATTTTCTCCTGCAGCTGCATCTTCAAGGTTTGTCAGAGTTTCCGGAATTTTATCTCCATGGAGTGCTTTAAACCAGAGTTTAGCGTGTTCTTTTTCGTTGTTTGCTGTTTCTTCAAAAATTCTGCTTATCTGTACAAAACCTTCTTTTTTAGCCTGAGAGGCATAGTAAGTGTATTTATTTCTGGCTTCGGATTCGCCTGCAAACGCAGCTTGAAGATTTTTTTCTGTTTTGCTTCCTTTTAAATCCATCTTAACTCCTGTTCTTATTTGTGTAAATTGTTATTCTTTTTCAAACATATCTTTACCAACACCGCAAAGAGGACATGCATAATCATCCGGAAGATTTTCAAAAGCTACATTGTCATTTTCTGCCGGGTCATAAACATAACCGCAAACTGTGCATACAAATTTTTCCATTTTTTTCTCCTTTACTGTTAATTACTCCGATTGCCGGCAATCTTTGCAGATGCCTGAAAATACTATATCATGATTTTCAATTAAAAAATCCGTCTTTTCTTCCGTGCGTCTGATTAATTCAGGTGCAACTTCCGCATCTATATCAAAAACCCTTCTGCATTTTGTACATATAAAATGATAATGCTCATGAGTATTATGATCATAATGCGAGGAAGTTTCAAGTCCGTCAATTTTTTTAATCATGCCGTTTTCCGTGAGCTGATTCAGGTTTCTGTATAAAGTTGCAAGGCTGATTTTGGGATCTTTTTCCTGAATTTTGGCATATAAATATTCCGCTGTCGGGTGAACAACATTTTCTTTTAAAGTATTAAGTATAACTTCTCTTTGTTTAGAATAATTCATACAATTCCCAATAAATGATAATAATTCTTATTTTATTATTTAAAACTATTTTTGTCAAGATACAAAATTTTACAAATAAGCAATTTTTTTCAAGTTCATGTTTTTATATAAATATGGCAGATGGTGTAGTAAATAACGTTGTGAATACTCAGGTGCAGAAGCCGGCTATGAATGTGGGTGTATTAACCCCGCCGAATGCTTTGTATAAACCTGTGCTTTATTCGGATAAAGAAGCAAAAACAAAATTTAACCTGATTTCAAAAGATATTTATGAAAAAGAACATTCAAAGAGTTTTCAGGATAAGAGAAAAACACCGTTGTCTGTCAAATTGACTTTGTTAGCGGCTTCATTAGGCGGAGGCTGGCTTGTCTTTAAGAAAGCTATGAAGTGGTAGCTGTTATATAATACACCCGACCGGCTGTTGTATTATATCCGGTGCTTTGTGGTATAATGATTTTAACTAAAAAAGAGAGGGGATATGATTAAAAGAATTCTATTTGTTTTAAGTGTTTTCTTAATCGGAAATTCCGTATTAGCATCTGATGCTGCGGTTTATAACCTTGATAACGGACAGACTGTTATAATTAAGGAAGTTCATTCAAATCCGATTGTGACGATTGATACCTGGATTAATACAGGCTCAATCAATGAAACAGACGAAAATAACGGAGTTTCTCATTTTCTGGAACATTTGTTCTTTAAAGGCTCAACAAACCATCCGCCTGGAGAGTTTGATAAAATCCTTGAATCCAAAGGTGCAGTCACAAATGCTGCAACAAGCAAAGATTTCACGCATTATTACATAACAATTCCGTCAAATTATTTTGATCTTGCACTTGAACTTCATGCGGATATGCTTCTTCATCCGCTTATTCCGAGAAAAGAACTTGAACGTGAAAGAAAAGTTGTTATAGAAGAAATTGCAAAAGATGAAACAGAACCGCAGAGTGTTGTTTATGACAATCTTGTATCTATGCTTTACACTACCCATCCTTACAAACGTCAGGTTATAGGAACAAGAGATGTTATAAGTTCAATCCAGCGTGATGAAATACTTGATTATTATAACAAGTTTTACACACCTTCAAATATGATAACAGTTATTACAGGAGATGTGGATTCTGCAAAAACCATAGAGCTTATTAATAAGTATTTCTCTTCTGACGGCAGAAAAGTTGTTAAAAATACTTTTCCGCAGGAAAAGCAGCTGACTGAACAAAAAAAGAAAACAGCATATCTTCCGGCTCAATCGGGTTATATGCTTATCGGATTTAGAGCCGTCAAGGCTGATGATAAAGACGGTTATGCACTGGATGTTTTATCAACAATCCTTGGTGACGGCCGCTCAAGCGTATTTTACAAAAATATAAAAGATTCAAAACAACTTGCATATTCAATCGGTGCATCTAACGCAAGTTTTAAGGATGATGGGATTTTCTATGTGTCCGCAAATTTTGTTCCGCAAAATCTGGACAAACTTGAGAATGCAATTTTTGAAGAAATCTCAAATATCCAGAAGCACGGTGTAACAGAAGAACAGGTTAATCTTGCAAAAAATGTTATAGAAAGAGATACATATTATGCAAGAGAATCAATTTCAAATATAGCGCAGGAAATAGGCTACACAATGGTTGTGACAGGAAACATAAAATATTACGACAATTATATTGATAACATAAAAAAAGTTACTCCATCTGACGTAAAACGTGTAGCGAACAAATACCTTGGAAAAGACAAATCCGCAGTTTCAGTAATTCTTCCGGAGAATTGTAAGGAAGTCGGTGTATCTGCAAAGCTTCCGGCAAAGGAGGCCTCGCCTGCGGCTTTGGTCAGCGAAAATTCCGTCACCAAAAAATATAAACTTTCAAACGACGCAGAGCTTTTAATAACCCCTAATGATGTAAATGAAATAATCGCAATAAGCATCTGGGCAAAAGGCGGAACTTTTCTTGACGAAATCCCCGGAACTTCTGTTCTGACGGCGGATGTTATGATGAAAGGCACAAGCAAATATTCACCGGCAGAACTTGCCAGAGTGCTCGAGGACAACGGGATTAAAATTTCACCGTCAGTAAGAGCGGATGCGTTTACCGTAAATGTCCTGACTACAAAACCTCAGTATGAAAAAACTATTGCAATTCTTAACGAAGTTTTGAACAACGCAACGTTTGATGATTACGAAATCGAAAAAACTAAAAACGAAAAATTGAATAAAATAAAACAAAACCGAGATGTTCCGCTTCAGGTTGCAATAGAAAATTACAAGGATTTGATTTTTGAAGGAACTCCATATTCTTACACAAGCAAAATTTTTGAAAAAACTTACCCGAAAATTACGCACGAAGATATCGTAAAATATTACAATAAAATTTTTGCGCCCGAAAATATTGTAATATCTGTAAACGGAGATGTTGACAGCCAAAAAGTTATTGACGATTTTACGAAAATATTCAGCGCAGATAAAAAAGGTTCAAAATTTGACTACAAAACTTATGCCCAGATTTTAGGCCGGAATACTTCTAAAAAAGAAACAGTGAAGCTTATGCCTCAAACAAAGACCGACTGGATTTTTATAGCCTGGCAGACCTGCGGGGTAGAGAATAAAAAAGATTATGCAGCATTGCAGGTTATGGATTCGCTTCTGGGTGCCGGCATGAGTTCAAGATTGTTTAAAAACATTCGGGATCAGGAGGGGCTTGCATATCAACTGGGTTCCGGTTATGCTCCTAATATTTTGAAAGGCGCTTTTGTCGTTTACATCGGCACAAATCCGCAAAATCTCGATAAAGCGCAGACTCTATTACTCAATGAAGTTTTCAGGCTAAAGAAAGAGTTTGTGGGCAGTAAGGAACTTAGAGAAGCAAAAGATAAGTTAATCGGCAACTACATAATCGCAAAGGAAACCAATCTTGAAAAAGCTTCAAGCTTAGGATGGTATGAAGTTTCCGGCAGAGGCTACGGGTTTGATGAGGAATACATAAAACTTATAAATTCCGTCACTGAATCGGACATTATAGAAGCCGCAAACAAATATTTTAATGATAATTATGTAATATCAATAGTAAAGCCCGAATAAAATCGGGCTTTTTAAAATACAAAAATTTATTCCTGCATTGTTCCGCTTCTGTTGTAGAGGTTTCCTTCGGTGTCGATAATTCCGTAAAGTGCACCTTTTCCGCTGAAAATGCAAAAATAATTGTCGTTCAGCGGAAATATTATCTGCGTTAATTTTCCCAAATTTGAGTAAACCGC
>CALUTA010000053.1 GCA_944323585.1 Candidatus Gastranaerophilales bacterium | reverse complement strand
ATAGTTGAACTTGAACAGGATATTCTTGATTTCAACAGATACAACGAAGGTGTTAACCTGACAGCAAACCTGACAGCCGGTACAACTCCAGGAACAACAGATATCGCTATTAAGGCACACGAAAACTTCCCGTTCCATATTGTCGGTATTATGGATAACGCAGGTCGTTATCAGACAGGTCACTTAAGAGGCGGCGCAATGATTTATGCAGACAGCTTGTTCCACAACAGAGACCGCCTGTCTATAGGTTCATACTTCTCCGGAGGTGCAGTCAGCCCGTTTGCTGATTACAACATCCCTGTAAACAAAAAAGACGGACGTGTCGGATTTATGTTTGCGTCTACATTTGCAAAAGTTAAATGGGGACCATATTCCGATTGGGCAAATTTAAAAACAAGATCATATATCTATTCATTGTACTATTCACAACCGCTTGTCAGAAAGCCCGGATTTGAGTTAAAAAGCTACTTAGCTGCAAACTACAAACGTGCAAGAATGAGTTTCGAGGTACCTGATCTTTTCGATTCAACAGGCTTAGATGAAATCACAAGTGTTGATTTAGCATTCAACATGAGAAAAGATACTAAATATGGTATATGGTATGCAAACCAGGGTGTATCAATGGCATTCCCGATTTTCGACAGTGAGTCAAGCTATGTTAAGCTTAACGGTAGTGCTGTCAGATTACATGACTTCTCTCACGGTATAATCGGTCAATTGAGAGGTAATTATCAGGTAATCCCGAACAACAAACACATTCCTTATCTTGACCAGTTCCAGGTCGGTGGTCTTGCAACAGTCAGAGGCTACTCAGAAGGTATCTTGATGGGTAAAAACGGTTATTACTTAAGCGGTGAATTGATGTTCCCGCTGCTTCCGAGAGAAATTACAAGCCCGCGTTCTGGCGAAAAGATTCCATTCCTCGGGAAATATGTTAAAGGTGCAATCTTTGCAGACCACGCCGGCGTATTCCCGACAGCAAGCGAAGATGCTTATGACGGAAGCTACTTCCTGGCATCACTTGGTATGGGCTTAAGAGTTCAACTTCCTGGTGACTTGAGCGCAAGACTATATTGGGGCTATCCGCTCATCAACAACCGTTATGAAACAGATAGAAAATACGGAAGATTCCACTTTGAACTTACTCTTGAACCAAATATTGATGCTCTTCTCAGACACAGAAGCACAGCACCTCAAAGAGTGGAAAAACACGTTGAAGCTGATTACGTAAACAACTATGATGACGTAAGACATTACGACTACTTCAATGACGGAGCATTATAATAACAAGACTTGAATATAAAAAATTATG
The DNA here is from genome assembly GCA_944323585.1 of Candidatus Gastranaerophilales bacterium. Taxonomy (GTDB): domain Bacteria; phylum Cyanobacteriota; class Vampirovibrionia; order Gastranaerophilales; family Gastranaerophilaceae; genus Scatenecus. Next base: position 8,137 of record CALUTA010000053.1, on the reverse strand, counting down.
CGGTAACTTTGTAAATAAAGTTACCGCATTTTTTGAGAGAGGATCAGGAAGTTGACAAAAGGAATATTTATAACAGCAACAGGGACTGATATCGGCAAGACTTACGTGTCAGCTCTTATTGTAAAGTCAATGCGCAAAGCAGGATTTAACTGCGGCTACTACAAACCGGCACTCAGCGGAGCTCAAACGAACAAGTACGGTACAATCATCCCCGGCGACTGCGCTTATGTATTCAAAACCGCAGGGCTAAACCTTCAGCCGGAAAATTATGTTTCATATATTTTTAAACCGGCAGTATCCCCGCATCTGGCAGCACAAATTGAAAACAAGCCAATAAAACTTGAAAAAATCAAACAGGATTTTGAAAGAATAAAAAAAGAATTTGACTATCTGCTTGTAGAAGGAGCAGGCGGAATTGTGTGCCCTTTTAATATAGAAGAGGGAATTCTTCTTCCCGATGTAATAAAATCTCTGAACCTCGACACTATAGTCGTTGCAGACGCAGGCCTCGGCACAATAAATTCAGTTGTATTAACGGCAGAATATGCCAAACACCACGGAATAAATATTAAAGGAATTATCCTCAATAATTATGACCAAACAGATATAATGCACAGAGATAACAAAATAATGATTGAAAAACTCACCGGATTAAAGGTGCTTGCGGAAGTAGAAAAAGATGCGAAATCAATTGACATTACAGAAATAGAACCTTTATTCAAAGGAGTTTGAAGAATAGACAGGAGCAGCAAACATGAATGAACTGGCACAAAAAGATTTAAAATACATCTGGCACCCGTGCTCACAGATGAAGGATTACGAAACTCTCTTACCGATTGTAATTGACCATGGTGAAGGGATTTACCTTTATGACACGGACGGCAAACGCTATGTTGATGTAATAAGTTCATGGTGGTGCAACCTTCTCGGGCACTGCAACCCGAAGATTAACGAGGCCATAAAAAATCAAATCGATAAACTTGAACATGTAATTTTTGCAAACTTCACCCACAAGCCGGCGGTTGAACTTTGCGAAAAACTTTCAAAAATTCTGCCGGAAGGATTATGCAAATTTAATTTTACTGACAACGGCTCCTCTGCAATCGAGGCCGCAATGAAAGTTAGTTTTCAATACCACACACAGACAGGAAACCCGCAAAAAACACGATTTATGGCTCTTACAGACGCTTATCACGGTGAAACTATCGGAGCCTTGTCTGTTGGCGACTGCGACCTTTATACAAAATTATACAAGCCTATTTTAATGGATATAATAAGGATAAAAGGCCCTGACTGTTTCAGATGTCCTTACGGAAAAACAAGAGAAAACTGCAATTGCGAATGCTTTGAACATGCAGAAGAACAGTTCAAAAAATACGGAGAGGAAACCTGCGCAATGCTTGTTGAACCTCTATTACAAGGCTCTGCAGGAATGAAAATTTATCCGCCGCTGTATTTGAAAAAACTCCGCCAAATTTGCAACAAATATAACGTCCATTTGCTTGCAGACGAAATCGCAACTGGGTTCGGAAGAACGGGCAAAATGTTTGCTTTCGACCATGCCGGAGTTGCGCCTGATATAATGTGCCTTTCTAAAGGCCTGACAGGCGGATATATGCCTTGTGCAATGTTTGTTACAACACAAAAGATTTATGACGCATTCTATGCCGATTATCTTGAGGGCAAAGCCTTTATGCATTCTCACACCTACAGCGGGAACCCTATGGCCTGTGCAGCGGCTAACGCTGTTCTTGATATATTCTCAGACGGAAGTGTCCTGAAAAATGCGCAGGAAAATGCCGTTTACTTTAACAACATAATTAAAGAGAAATTTTTGCCGCACAAAAACGTCGGCGAAGTCCGCTCAATCGGATTAATAAATGCAATTGAACTAGTCAAAGACAAACAGAACAAAGAAGCTTTTGACGGAAAGCTCCGAACAGGCTATCAAATCTATAAAAAAGCTCTCCCAAAAGGCGTAATACTCCGTCCTCTCGGTGACGTAATTTATTTTAACCCGCCTCTTATCATTGACCGCAAAGCCATGGACTTTGTGACTGATGTTGCGCTTGAATGCCTTAAAGAAGTTTTGCCTGAATAAAATTTCAGCATTTTTCAGAAAATTAAGCATAACAAATTAATCGTTAAACGAATTAACGTAATTTATACACTAATCAAAACCTAAATTCTCCTAACCGGCGACTGAAAAATTTTAAAGAAACTTTTTATCTGCACACAACGTCTGTTAAATTGTAAAAGGTTTAACCTTCAGTTGTTAATTCTTCCCAGATGCTTGGGACAACGATTAACGCAGTGTAAACGATAAACCCGAATAAGATTAAATTAATAGCTTCCATATAAACTCTCCTATAGCTTACATGTTATATTATTCCCATGTCAGCTAATAATTTAACATTATTTTACAAAAAAGAATTAAAATTTTTGCTAATATAAGAAAAGAGGAAAATTATGAAAAAGAACCTGGGGAAACTGTTTAAAAACCTGTGCTGTTCAGTCTGTAAGAAAGGATTTGACGAAGACTCTCTTACCGTAAAACGTGACGAAGCGGGGCTTCTGGTTGTGAATCTTCAGTGCAGAAATTGCGGAAAAAATTACGGAATAGCATTTTTAGGATTTTCAGATATTGATGTAAAAGACCCCGAGCCGTTTGAAGTAATAGAAGGTCCGGATCCTATCAGCTATGATGACGTAATTGATGCTCACAGATTTATCAAAAATCTTGACGAAAACTGGACAAAATACCTTCACAAAGAAGTTTAACTTACCCCATCAAAATTCCTGCAATGGCTGCCGACATATAACAGGTGAGAGTTCCGCAAATAAGTGCTCTGACGCCGAGTCTTGCCAGATTTTTTCTCTGGTTTGGTGCCATCTCGCCAATACCGCCCATTTGAATTGCAATTGAACCGAAGTTTCCAAAACTGCAAAGAGCTATACTTGCAATCAAAAAGCTTTTGTCGGAAAGAGCCTGAGGCAATGTGCTCAAATCAACATAAGCAACCATCTCATTCAATACAAGCTTCGTTCCCATAAGACTTCCGACCGTCGTGGCCTCAGTTCCGGGAACCCCCATAAAATAAGCAAATATTGCAAAAATTTTGCCTAAAATCATTCTTAGAGAAAGCTGCGTAAGATCAAATGAGGCAAAATTTATATGGGCATAATTAACAATCAGTTTTCCGAAGCCTCCGAGCACCCAATCCACAAAAGCCACAAGCGCAACAAGTGCCAGAATCATTGCGATAACATTTATCGCAACTTTCATACCCTCAGATGCGCCCTGAGAAATTGCATCAAACAAATTTATATAAGGTCTGCGTCGTTTGCTGAAGTGGATTTTAATATCCTCGCTTGTTTCAGGCGTACCCGTTTCGGGATAAACAATTTTTGAAATCACAAGAGCCCCCGGAGCCGCCATAACCGATGCCGCAAGAAGATACTGTGCCGGCACACCAAGTCCTATATAAATCGGCATTGTAGCAGCCGAAATACACGCCATGCTTCCTGACATGGAAGCAAGCAGTTCAGATCTTGTAAGCTTTGCAAGATAAGGCCTTATCATTATTTGCGCCGCAATCTGTCCGACAAAGGCGCTTGCAACATTTGACAGAGCCTCCGCTCCGCTGACTGACATAATCTTATTCATTGCCTTGCCAAGAAGAGGAACAATTCTTTGCATGATTCCATAGTAATAAAGAATATTCACAAGAATCATCATAAATATCAAAGACGCAATAAGCTGAAGCGCAAACACCTGTGCTCCTGCGCCAAAAATTTCGCTCAATTTTTCGGAACTCATCAGGTGTCCGAAAACAAAATTTCCGCCCTCTTTTGCAAAATCCAGAATTTTTGAAACAAATTCACCAAGTTTCAAAAACATTGTTCTTCCAATCGGAACCTTAAAGATGAATATCGCAAGCAAAATCTGAAGTAAAAAACCCGTTCCAACCGTTTTATAATTGATAGCTTTCCGATTGTTTGACATTGCAAAAGCTATTAAAAATATAAAAATTATCCCGAAAATCCCGAAAAATCTGTCCATGAAAATTCCTTATTTCAAATCTACACCATAATAATACTTTAAATGCGACCAAATTACTTTAAACAATAAAAAATCTTTACTTAATATAACTTAATATTTTTGGCATATTCTATTGAATTTTTTTTTGCCCGTATTTTAGAATATTAGCAGGAGATTACCTCTTTTCTGCAAAATGTTTAATACTAGCAAGGGACAAGGATATACTTATGCGTGTAGAAGCTATCATGCCCGCAAGCATTCATCGGGTGCATCAGAGCCGAAAACATTACGGACAAAAAGTCAGAACAAACTCAATACAAGCCGATACAGTGAGTTTTAAACCGCAATTTTCTATGATTACATTCACCGGAGGAGAACGCAATCTAAATCAGATAGCTTCACTTGCATACGAAAACAAAGGAACAGGTCTGCCGGAAGATTCACAGGGCGGTCTTGGTGTTGTTACATATGAAGCACCTCAAAGTTTTATTAAACATGAAAACCTTGATATTCGAAGCTTTCCGCCTGCACACGAATATAACAACCCGAAAGGCGGCTATGTATTTCTATGGACAAAAGACCTTCGTGATGAAAACGGCAAACTGCCGGAGCAAATTGCGGCGAACAGATTTTTACATGCCGACCCCGGAGTCAATCTTGATGAATTTGCAAAACTGCATAACTTCGATAAAAATGATTTAAAATATGTCATAATGAGCGAACCGGCAGGCAAAGAGGCAACAAGTTTAACAAAATATTGCATTATTGAACCAACAAGCGCCAGAGGCGAGATTGAAAGAATGTCCGATAATGATCTCGGACAAATGCAAAAAGTACACTTTGAAATTTTCAAGATTTCAAAAGAAAATCCGTCATACAACAAACTTAAAGATACACCAAACTACTGGATTTGGACAAAAGAACTTGCAAAGACCCCAAAACCTTACACTTACGGACCGGGCGGGAATGATGGTATTGATGCGGAAATCAACAACTCTGATTATTGCCGTGCATATCTGCAAGCCGAAAAAATGATGGACACCGACGAATTCGGGCACTGGAAACCTGCAAACCTCTGGGGACATGACAGACCGATTGCGTCTTTGTATTTCCATATTGCAAGTCTTTCTGCCGGCGGAGATGACTACTATAACGGAACCCGTACCCACTTTTCAGCTCACAACCCCGGACTAAACTATCAAGGACATACGGACAACCCGTTTGCTTTTGCAAGAATTCTCTTTGATAAAAATGATATCGAAGCGCTAAAACAGGTGCCGGAATTTGATCTTATCAATTCCTTCAGCAAAAAAGGCTGGCATAATCTTACAGATGAAGAAAAAGCGTTTACAAACAAAATTTTTGCTCCTTTTATCGGAAAATTCAAGGACTTTTTCAATACATATAACCTGACAAAAATTCCTATCTTAGCCGCAAAAATAAATCCGCAAAATGTTACATTCGGAACAGTTTCGCCAAATTTTGACAAAGAAATGAAAAATCCTGATATGGATGTAGCTGCCGGAATTGGTGCCGAACTTAGAGAAATAGAAACCATAAGCCCGCTTAACGGTTCAACACCGGCTAATTTAGGTATTGATAACAATACATCTAATTTTGGACGCGGCAATAACGGTCTTTCTGAACACAAATCAGGATTTACACCAATCAAATATAACGGAAATAATATTGAAGAAGTAATAGCCAACAGAATAAAAAATGCGCAATGGCTGACAGGCCTTCTGGAAGATGCAGAAAAAGAAGGACGCGATGCTTTAAATAAAGTTTTCTTCAGCGATGCCCAAATTGAAGGCGGAAGAAGCGTGTTTGGAAGTTTATCCAGATTCAAGCCCGATGAAATGCTTATCATGGGCTGGGGGCGTCCGGATGAACAAAAAGGCTATCCGTACATGTACAAAGGGTTCCTTAAATTTTTGAAACGTGAAGATGTACCGGAAGAAATTAAACTCAAAGTTAAACTGCTTAACGGTGCTGGCGATTTGCCATGGGATAAAAATGCGAAAGATTTCAGACTTATTCTGGAAATTTTAAAAGAAATCGCAGAACTTGATGGCGGCAAATACAAACATAACGCAATGTATGTTGACGGACTGTTTCCGAACAAACTGGTTGCCTGTGCAACTCACTGCGGATTCACCTCAAGACGTGAGATGTGCGGAATTACACCGCTGGAAGCTAAAACTGCCGGTGTTCCTTACCTTGCAACAAAAACAGGCGGACCTGTTGATTATACAAATGAATCAAACGGCTGGCTTACTAAAACAGCACCGGAAATGAACCCGCCTTTTGACGGTCTTGACTGGGGTGCTTCTGCAGACGAAATTGACAACAAACGAATTGAACGTATTTCAGATGAAGTTTCAGACCTTTTAAAAGAGATAACTGATGAATATTACAACCATAATGAAAAATACGTTGCTAAATGTAAGAAAAACATTGAAGAAAAACTTGACTGGCACAACAACAGTGAATTTAATAACGGAAAATCCGCAAACAAAATGTACCGTGAAAATGTCTGGAAAGTCGACGAAGGCTGGGAGGCAAGAAATACGAAGCCTTTAAAACGACTTGTTGACAGAGTTAATCCGGCAAAAAAATCTGCTGCTGAAAATACTGAAAGCCTTGATGCTGCACTTAATGCATTTGCTCAAAAGCTTCAGGAACTAATGAATAAAACAATGACCACGGCAGAAGAAAACATGAAAAAATTGTCAGAAGATATGCTGTCTAAATTTGAAACAACAGTCAAAACAACGGCTGAAAAAGCTGTAGAAAATATTACAAACACAGTTAAAACGACAACAGCAAAGGCAATTGAAGAAATCAAAAATACATCCGTACAAAATGCAGCAGACACTGCTGAAAAGAGCGTAAAAGGCACTAAAGGCGGAAAACTTCTTGCATTTGGCGGAGGAGTAGCAGCCGCAGCACTTGGAGGCGGAACATGGTTCTTCGTTAAAGGTAAAAATATGCTGGAAAAAGCTGAAAAACTTATGACAACATCCTCTACGGCTTCTGCAACCTCAACATCAGCAACTGCGGGAACAACTTACGGAACCCAATCTGCGACACCTTCAACAGGATATAATTCCCTGAACTTTGCAAGTTTTTCAAAAGTTGAAACGCCGTAGTCTAATACAGCACGATAATACTCAATTCCCATAATTTTCATATTATCAGGAGTTTCGTATTTCAGGCGGAGAATTGTACGCCTTGTGTCTTCAGTAAGACGACTGGCAATTCTGTCTGCAACATTTTCAAAATATCCGTAATATTTCGAATTGAGCGGCATGTGAATTATGTCAATCTGCCAGTTTTGGCTGTTTTCGTCCTCATAAATCAAGTGCCATTCAAGACAATTTTCGTCGGTATTTAAAAGGTCCTTAAACCAAAATTTTTTCACACTCGGATTTTGGCAAATTTTAAGGATTACACTAAAACTTTCTAAAACCGTAACATTTTCACTATAAACATGAAAATCAATATCCAGATGTTTCATTAAAAGCCCCATCTTCAATGAGCCGACAAGATTAATTTCCGCACCGCAAGAGTGCCAGATATTTTCAATTTGAAGCTTCTTGATAATATCCTGAGCCTTATTCTGATTTGCCTTAGCCAATAATAAAAAATCATCCATAAAAAGATTATAACTTAAAATATATTGATATACAGCTTAAACTTTCGTACTCTGCAGCCTCGCACTCAAATGCAGCCGGCATTCTTATCCTAACAAAACAGCAAAATAAAAGGAAGGTTGAACCTTCCTTTTATTTTGCGCTTGGCGCGATTCGTCTTGGATTTGCTCCACGCTCCCAGAAACTCATCTTTAAGCCTTGCGGCTTAGCCGGTTCGTTCTGCTCGCTATCCGGATTCACTTCGTTACATCCGTCCGCAAATCCGCCGAACGCATTGACAAGGCTTTTGCCTTGTGCGCGTTCCGTAAATCTTGTCAAAACAGATAAAACAGAGGATAGGTCTAAGCCTATCCTCTGTTTTATGCGCTTGGCGCGATTCGAACGCGCGACCTATCCCTTAAAAGGGGAGTGCTCTACCTGCTGAGCTACAAGCGCAAGT
>CALUTA010000052.1 GCA_944323585.1 Candidatus Gastranaerophilales bacterium | reverse complement strand
AACACGATAAAATCTGTCGAAAATTTTCTTTTGATGTTCTGGCGCAATACCGCAGCCCTGATCTGTTACGCTAACCTTAACTTCATCGGTGTCTTTTAGGTTTTCAATCTTAACCGTAATTTTGCCGTTTTCCGGCGAATACTTGATTGCATTTGACAGAAGATTAGTTAAAGCTCGTTCTATACTGTCGTAGTTCAATTCAATGTCCGGAATTTCGCCGTCTTTGGAAATTTCTATTGTCAGATGATGTTCTTCAGTCAAAACATTCATCTGATTTGCACATTCCTCAACCAGACGAACAATATTTACAGGCTCTTTTTCAAGCACTGTGTCCGCTTCAAGTTTTGAAAAGTCCAGAATGTCATTTACCATTCTGTTTAGCCTTATAATTTCCTGATTGATTGTTCCTATAAATTCTTTCTGAGTTTCATAGTCAAATTCGTTTCCGTAATTGTAAAGCGTATCTATGTAGCTTCTTAAGACAGTTACGGGTGTTCTCAATTCATGCGAAACATTTGAGATAAAATGTGCTCTCATTTGTTCCATTTCAGTTTCTTTAGTAACGTCAATTAATACAATAATATATCCGACATAATCATTGCTTCTGGTAAACATCGGCGAAATTATTGATTTGATAATTCTTTTATCTATCGTAATGTTAAATTCTATAGGTTTTGATGCAATAATCTCAAGCGGTGTATCTTTAAACTGTTCAATTTTATCTTTAAAACAGAAGCTTCCGTCAGTGTCGCAGTATTGTTGGATTTCTGTGTTGAGAAGCGCATTCTCACTTACTTCAAGGAGTTTTTGTGCGTGGTTATTGACAAGGACAACTTTGTCATTGTTGTCGCATACAACAACTCCGTTTGCAATGCTCATTAAAACGGCTTCGAGTTTATTCTTTTCAAGTGTAAGTTGTTCAATATTTTGCTCTTCATATATGTGAAGACGGTTAGACATGTCGTTGAATTCGTTGAATAATTCCTTAACCTCATTTGAAACGTCCTGATCTTCAATTTTATAGCCGAATTCACCGGTAGAAATCTTTTTTACACCTTCCTGAAGAATTCTGAGTTCACGGGTGATTAAGTAGGTGTTTATCAGAATTACAAAGGCAAACACTACCCAGGCAATTACAAAGACAAATAGTAAGGAAGCCCGTGTCGTTGATGAAATCTGACTGATTACATTGCCGGAAAGAGCTACTGTTACTGTTCCGAGAGTTGTAACGTTTCCATTTTTAATTCCTTCTAAAGGGGAAGTAACCGTAATATTCGCCTTTTTTATGTTTTTGTGAGTATCGTTTTTGCCTGAATAGATTACATTTCCGTCTTTGTCCCGAAATTCGATTAGGACAATGTCATTGTGGCTTTTAAGGATACTTTCGGCATGATTTTTGAGTGTCTGATTTGTATTAATATTGCTCAGGCCGTTTGTCAACTCAATGCTCTCTATAGCAAGCATTTTTGAGATTACCTGACCGAAACTTTTGTATCCGTCATTGAGTTTTTTTTGGATATTAATAATGGCAAAAACAGCGATAAGAACTATTAAAACGGTACTCAAAATAAGCCCTGTAATAATCAATCTGTTTTGCGTTGTTAAACTAACCTTTTGTCCCATGCTTAAATTATATCACTTAAAAATTACATTGGCTAATAAAAAACAAGGAGCGTTTTATCACCCCTTGTTTTTTATTTTAAAACTATCTTGCACATATTGTTCTTGCAACATAAACGCCTGAAGCGGATGCCTGTATCAGACCTCTTGTAACACCTGCTCCGTCGCCGATTGTAAAGAGGTTCTTAACGCCTTCTGTTTCAAGTTCGTTAGTCAATTTAACTCTTGCTGAATAGAATTTAACTTCTATACCGTAAAGAAGAGTGTATCTTGAAGCTGTTCCGGGGCAGACTTTATCAAGAGCATAAAGCATTTCAATAATGCTTGTCATTTGTCTGTATGGAATTACAAGACTCAAATCCCCTGGTGTAGCACAGGTAAGAGTCGGGGTAATTATGCTTGATTTAATTCTTTCAGGCGTTGAACGTCGGCCGTCAAGAAGGTCTCCGAATCTTTGAACAAGAATTCCGCCTCCGAGCATATTGGCCAAACTTGCGATATGCTGGCCGTATTGTATCGGCTCTTTAAACGGCTCTGTGAACTTTTCACTTACTAAAAGTGCAAAGTTTGTGTTATTTGTTGTCTTTTCAGCATAACTGTGACCGTTGACTGTAGCTATTCCGTTGTAATTTTCCTGAACAACTTCTCCGTTCGGATTCATACAGAAAGTTCTGACTTCATCTCCGAATGTCGGCGAATGATAAATAAGTTTTGATTCATAAAGTTTATCTGTCAAAGGTTCAAACACAGGTGCCGGAAGCTCAACTCTTACACCGATATCAACGGCATTATTTACCATTCCAATTTTATTGTTTGCAAATTCTTTTGTAAGCCAATCAGCACCTTCTCTGCCGGGGGCAATGATTGTGTATTCAGCTCTGACTGTTTCTCCGTTGTCAAGAGTCATACCCTTAACTTCTCCGTTTTCAACAATAAGGTTCTGTGCTGAAACGTTATTTATGATAGTTATTCTTTCATCCAAATAGTCCTGCATGTTCTTTAAAACATCAAGGCTTCTTTCCGTACCGAGGTGTCTGACAGGTGAGTGAACAAGTTTAAGTTCAGCAAGTGCTGCTTCTCTTTCAAGTTCTCTAAAGACCTTCATATCGGTTCCGAAAACTTCCTCTGTAGCTCCGAATTTAAGATAAAGTTTGTCAGAATAATCTATCAGTTCTTCAACCTTTTCTCTCGGCATATAATCGGCAAGGTGTCCGCCGACATCAGGAGTGAGGGTTAACTTGCCGTCAGAAAATGCTCCGGCACCTCCCCAGCCGCAAAGAAGCCCGCATTTTTTGCAGTTCGGACATTTTTCGTAGCCTTCTCTAAGCAGACATACTCTTTTTTCAATTTTCTGCCCTTTTTCAATTAAAACAACTTTCCAATCAGGTTTAAGTTTTGTAATTTCCAGTGCAGCGAAAATCCCCGCGGGGCCTGCTCCGATAATAGCTACGTTGTAGTTCATTTGGATTCCTCTTTTGTTTATACTGGTGTAACATTTATATTGATGCGAGAATCACGCATACATATCTACAATACTTTGAACAAAATGTTTTTAAAAGAGTTTGTTACATTTTTGTAAAGAGAAATTATCTGTCGATTGTAGCTTTAAAAGGTTTTTTCTTTGATGCACGTGCGTGGTTAATATTACTTTGAAGCTCCGCAATTTCATCATTATCATTTATTTTGCGGGCGAGCTCCAAATATTGTTCTGCTTCATCAAGATTGTTTGAATTCAAATGTGCTGCTGCTATGTTGTAATAAATTAAATATCTGTCAGAATCTGTTTGTGCTCTTTCTAACGCTGCTCTGAGAGCTTCGATGGCTTTAGTGTAGTTTTCCTGATCTGCATAAGCAACCGCAAGGTCTATATAGCCGTTCGGAATATCCGGGGCGGATTCTATATAGTTTTCGGCTTCTCTAATTTTTCTTGAGCTTATCTGACGTGCGTTTCCCAAAACTATCGGAGAATATATAAGACCTTCTTTATTAAATTTTGACAGTGATACATTTGTTATATCAGGTATCATTTTGTATAGCAGAACGATAGTATTTATGTCATCCGTTGATAGGTAATGAAAGGCACTTCTATATCTTGTGTAAGTTGTTTCCGGTGTGCTTGACATATACATCAAGTCATCTGAACTGTAGCTGTGCCCCATAATGCCAAGGGCATGACCAATTTCATGAAGGGTTGTGTTATAAATTTCTTTATCTGAAAAATAATTTCCGTTTGCATCTTTGTCATACATTGTAATTGTCATTGATTTTAAATGTTTGCCGGATATTTTCGGAACAGTATATGCAACAACATATTTACATATTCCATCTTCGCAAATGTCTTCAGGAAGCGGGCTGAATTCAACATAAATATCTGCATTCCCATCTTCCACAAAGGTAAAAGACAAAAAGTCCGCACTGGCTGTCCACTGCATAAAAGCCTTTTCAATTTCGGCTTTGTAATAGTCGGGAACTGATATTGGTGCTTCGATTTTTACCTTAAGCGGAAATGTATTGACATCCCATCTTAGAAGGTTTCTGTCATAAGGCGCCTGTTCTATATAATTGCTGCCTATATTTGCCAGAAGATTGTTTCGCCAGTTGTCAACCTGCTGGCGGGCAAGCTTTCGCGCTGCATCATCCGTTTTGTCCTCTGAAAATTTAAACATCTCTTTTTGGATTTGTTCTACAGGTTTTAGCTGTGACATTGCTTTTACATAATAATACCGTATGTCACGATTATTAGGTCTTAATTTATGCGCCTTACTTAATATTTTGTATGCATCTACCGGTTTATTATTTTTAAGAAAGTTTTGACCTGCAGCACACATCATGTAAGGCGACACAAACAGTATTGTTACTAATATTAAAAGCCCGGTATAGATTATTAATTTATTGTTCTTCTTTCTGTTCATCTAATTTCCCTTGCTCAAGAAGTTTTTCTAAAGCTCTGGTATCCCCTTTAAGTTTGAAATATTCTGCAAATTTCGGTGTTGTTTTTAAATTGTAGCTTCTGCCGTTTTTATCACGGGTACGGCTGATTAATCCTTTTTCTATAAGCTCTGACACATGTTCGTATGCTGTTGAACCCCGCAATTCCTTTAAATCAGTCTGTCTAATCGGTTCTTTAAGCGCAATTACTGCAAGTGTTCTCATAACCGCAGGTCTTAAATCAACAGGACAAAGCTTTTCAACTATATCCATGTGTTCTTCTTTTACCTGAAGAATATATCCGTTTTCGTCATCAATTTCAAGCGCACCGTCACGTGATGAGTAGTCCATTATCAAATCCAGAATAGATTCTTCGACCTGTTCATTCTCCACTTCCAAAATCTCTGCGATTTCATTTGTTGTAAGAGCCTTTGCTGTTGTAAACAGAACGGCTTCAATTCTGGCTTTCAAATTTTCCATTTTCGTCCCCTTTTACAACATACAAATCAGAATAAAATTCGTCCTGAACAAGCTCATAATCTGTTTCTGCCGTCAAAAACAAAAGTGCAATATATGCGCTTATCTTGTCCATTCCAAGAAGTGTAAGCTCATTAAGTTCAATTTTATCTTCTTTTTCAAATATTTGTGATAAATTTTCTTTTAATCTTAAAACACAGTCTTCAATATATTCTTCGTGCGCAAGGTTGATAATATCATCAGCTGTAAATCTTGAATATGACTGAACTCTGCGTTTTGCACGCTCGTGAGCACTTTTTAGAGATTGTTTCTGCTCTAATTTTTCATAGAACTGCAATTGGCGGATCAAATCGTGCAAGGTGACAACTCTGTTTCTGTTCAGGCGGACACTCGTTCTGCGCTGCAAAACATCATCAATAGAAACGACATTGTTTGTCGGAACATAATCCTCCTGCTCGCCGTAATCAACTATAAAGCCGTCGTCGTCATACTCAATATTGTCCTGAGGCTGGTCTTCAAACTGTGTGATATCAATCCCTTCAAGAACATTTGATTTCAATTTTAAAAGGACTGAGGCAAAAAGGAAAGTTCTGCCGGTAAGCCTTAAATCCTGTGATTTCATCTCGCACATATGCGCAAGGTATTTGTCGGTAACATCAACAATATCAATGTTCCATGGGTCAATCTTCCCTGCTTTGGCCATTGAAACAAGGATTCCTATTCCTTCATTGTCGATATTGACGTTTTCAGGAATTGCTGAAGTATTATAATTAAGTATTGCTGTTTCGCTGCTCATAATTAATCTCTGAGTTTCACCCCTGTAACACGGGTTATGCCTTTTTCTTTTTGAGTTACACCTATCGTCCTATTTGCTGATTCTATCATAGGTTTGCGGTGGCTAACTACTATAAATTGCGTATTTTTTGATTGGTTCTGCACCATTTGGGCGATACGCTCTACATTCATTGTGTCCAAGCTTGCATCAACTTCGTCAAAAGCATAGAACGGGGACGGCATATAACGCTGGATTGCAAAGACAAATGCCAGAGCCGTAAGTGATTTTTCGCCTCCTGACATACTTTCAAGACGCTGAAGTTTTTTATCTCTCGGCTGGGCTTCTATTGTCATACCGCCGGAGAGCGGGTCGTCAGGGTTTTCAAGTTTAAGTTCGCCTTCGCCTTCTGAGAGCTGATGGAAAACCTGTTTGAAGTTTTCGTTTATGTTGTTGAAAGTCTTCATAAACGCTTCTTTTTTGGACTGTTCATAACCGCTCATTCTGTCCAAAATTTCTTTGCGTTCTTTTGATAAGGTTTCAATCTGGTTTTTTAGTTCCTGCTGGCGTGTTTGAACTTCTTCATACGCCGCAATTGCTCTCATGTTTACGTCGCCAAGATCCTGCATTCTCTTTTCAAGGCGTTGTATCTGGCTTGTAATTTCTTCAATTGAGATTTCAACAGGTTCTAGCTTGTCAATTTCTATTCCAGCATTAACAAGTTCGGCTCTTGCAGAATCAAATTGAGGCTCTAGTTCTCTTCTGCGTGCTCTGAAGGATTCTATTTGTTCTGCAATTTTTTCAATCTCATACAGGCTGTCTTTTTTCTGTTTGTCGATTTCATTCAAATCCGCCTGAATTGCGTCACGTTCTTCCAGAAGTTTGCCGAGTTTTGTTTCTATTTCTTTAATCTGTTCATCAAGCCCTTCCGCTTTCTTATTAAGCTCTTCAATTTCAGCTTTAAATCGCTCTTTGTCAGCTTCGAGCTTTTTGTTGTTTGCTTCCGTGCGTTCTATATCTTCGTTGTTTGTAAGGATCATGTTTTCCTGAAATGCTATTTCACGGTCAAAATCTTTTCGTTCATTTTTTGCCGTCATTAATTTTTGATCCAGACGTTTAATTTCTGCTTCAACGCCTTCTGTTTTGGCTTTCAAGTCTTTTAAATCCTGCTCGTTAATAAGCTTTTCAACCTCTTCAATTTGAGATTGTACTTCAGTCATACGGGCATAGACCTCGACGGTTTGTTCTTCAAGCTTGTCAAGCTTTTTGTTAAAGTCATCAATTTTAGGCTCGGAATCTTTGACAAACTGATTTTTTTCAGCCAGAAGCTTCTCGCTGTTGTCGTAATCCCGTGTCATATTTTCAAGTTCACGTTTTGCATTTGCGCACTCATTCATTGAGTCGGAATATTTCTGGCGGATGTCTTCACGTTTGTTCTCTAAATCCTGACGTTTTTGGTTTAATGAAGATGCTTTGTTTTCAAGTTCTTTTAAACGGTTCTTGAAATTTTCCAGTTCGGTGTCGTCATTCTGACTGAAGCTTAAGCCTGTCCTGCGTTGAGATCCGCCGGTCATTGAGCCAGATTTTTCAAAAATTTCACCTTGAAGCGTTACCATCCTGTATTTTCCGATAAGCTTCTTGGCGCATTCCATATCTTCAACAACAAGAGTTTCGCCGACCGCATAGTAGAAGGCATTGATGTATTTGTCATCAAAATCGACCAGATTTATTGCAAAATCGATTACACCTTTGTCTTTGGGAAGATTCAGGCGTGTTGGGGCTTTTACTATTTTGTTAAGCGGAATAAATGTTGCTCTGCCGGCTCCTGAGGATTTTAGAAGTTCAATTGCAACGGATGCAACGTGTTCATCATCAACGACAATGTGCGTCATCCTTCCGCCAAAAGCCACTTCCATAGCCGTTGAATACTCTTTATCAACGGTTCCGAGTTTTACAAGCGGGGCGTGAACACCTTTTAGATGAGCATTCATAACCGTGTCGATTGCGCTATTAAAACTGGATTGTGCAACCTGTTTTGTCGCCTCCATCGTGGAAATCTTTCTGATTGCCATCTGGATATCATGATTTACGTCATCAATTTCGTTTTTGGTGGTGTCCAGATCATGTAAAAGGTTCTGCTGAATAAGCTTGAAATCCTCCATTTCTTTTTGAAGTTGTTCAACAAGCGTCTTTTTTAAATCATAATTTGCCGTGAAATTCGATTTTAAATTCTCAAGCTCTTCAATTTCTTTTTTGGCTTTTTCTAAAGATGTTAGAAGCGTTTTCAAATCGTTTTCAAGCGGAAGTTTTTTCCTGATAAGTTCGTTATCCTTGTCCTGCAAAGATTCGTAAGTTTTTCTTAACTCGTTTCTCTTTGTAATGTGCTGGTCAGCGGTAGCGTTAAGACCGGTCATATCCTCAAGAATTTTCTTTAACTCGGCATTTTTTTCAGTAATATTGCTTTCTATAATCTTTATTTCATCCTCTTTCATCTGAATTTTAAGATTGAAATCGGCAATTTTTTGTTTGTGTGATTCAATACCGTTTTTGGCATTCTCGATTCTTCTAAGACCATCCATAATCTGCTTGTCAGCATAATTGTGGGCATTATTTTTGCGGTCAATTTCACCTTTGATGCCCTCAAGCTGTTTCTTTAATTCAAGCTGGTGCGCCTCGCCTTTTTCTTTTATAACCTCTGAAACTTCCTGAAATTTACCCTTTATCAAGGTTAATCTTTCGTCTAAATCTTTACTTTTAACCTCTTCTTCTTTTTTCTTTTTGGTAAATTCCAGAATATTTTCGTGAGCTTTTTCTATGTTCTTTTTAAGATCAAAAAATCTGACTTTGCTGATTTGACCTTCAAGTCCCGTTTTTTCTTCCCTTAACTTTTGATATTTAAGGGCAACTTCTCTTTCCTCTTTTAGCTGTTCAAGCCTTGTGTCGACCTCGTTCAGTATTACCTGCGACCTTTCAACCCTCTGTTCAACTGTTGTAAGTTCATTTGTCGCCTGCTCTATTCTTCTGTCAAAGTCTGCAACACCGGCTATTTCATCTATAATTTTACGCCTGTTCTTTGGAGAACAATTTGTAATCCCCATAACATCGCCCTGCATCATTACGTTATAGCTGTTCGGGGTTACATTGTACTTTTCAAGTTCAGCGTGAACATTTGTAAGGGTCGTAACAGAATCGTTTATATAATATGTGCTTGCATACCCTTGTGAAGACTTTCTGATTTTTCTTGCAATACTTAAATCCTGTCCGTCTTTCATTCCGCCGAATGTTACTTTGACAAAAGCTTCATTTCTTTTGGTGTAGGTAGAAATAAAATGGGATAGGTTTTCGGCTCTTAATTCACTCGCATTTGCCAGTCCAAGCGCAAAAAGTACACTGTCAATAATGTTGCTTTTTCCTGAACCATTGGGGCCTGAAATTGTTGTGAACCCTTCCAGAAGCGGGATTTCTGATTTGTTGGCAAATGATTTAAAATTATCTATTTCGAGTTGCTTTATGTACATTTTCCTACCCAATTAAAGTCTTAATTCTATTAGACAATAATATGTTGCACATGTCAAAGGTTTAAACAAAACTTTACAGATATTAAGCCTGATAAAATGTATCTTTTGAGCATATATAATGATAACAACCTACGCACGCAAAAAAAAACGACTGAGAAAGCCGTTTAATTAAAAGGGAAAAAAGGAAATGAAATTGAAAAAATAAAAATAAAAAAT
>CALUTA010000051.1 GCA_944323585.1 Candidatus Gastranaerophilales bacterium | reverse complement strand
TACCACAATGATCTTGGAATGGCAGCCGCATGTTCTGTTATGGGTGCAAAAGCCGCCATTGATGCAGGGGTCGATGCTTATATAAACACAGCAATAAACGGAATGGGAGAACGTGCAGGTAATGCAGATCTTGCATCCTGCTTGCTTGCAGTTATGAAATCAGCTGGATTCAAGAATAAATACAAAATAGATGAAAATATCGATTTAAGTAAAATATGGAAACTTGCAAAATATACATCATATGCATTCAGAGTTCCGATTCCGATAAACCAGCCTGCAGTCGGCGATAATGCTTTTGCACATGAGTCAGGCATCCACGCTGACGGAGCACTCAAAGACAGAAGAAATTACGAATTGTACGATTTTGAAGAACTTGGAAGAGGTGAACCTGAAATCATTGAAACCGGCAGAATGATTACAACAGGCGAATACGGAGGAATCAAAGGTTTCAGAAATGTTTACGAAAACCTTGAGCTTGAGTTTAAAGATGAACACGAAGCCAGAAACATTCTTGAACTTGCAAGATACGCAAATGTTCATACACAACAGCCATTGACTGATAGCGAACTTCGTTTTATATATTACTATCCTGATGTTGCAGCCAAAATAATGACTGTATCTCCTTATTACGAACCGGAAGGAGCTATTAAAAAACGCTTAGAATCCAATCTTTTGACAATGCCGCATAAAATTGTCTAAATTTATGTAAATAATTCTTCATAATTAAGCAAAAAAAAATATTTTTAAATTTTAAAAAGACATTGAAGAATTAAAAAGGAGAAATCAATGAATATTCAGCCAATTTCAGCTTTTAATGTTTTTCAAAACAGAAATACAAAAATTCAAAAAAAGAATTCTCAACCTGCTTTTTCTGGAGAACAAAAAAGAAGTGAAGCAACTGATGTTCTGCTTAAGAATGCCGCAAAATCTTTAGCACTGGCATCAGCAATAGCATTTACACCTGCTTTGTTTACATCCTGCGAAAAAGAATTTACTGAAGAAGATTGCAATCACCCGAATCATATTGATCCGCCAATACCAAACGACAGCACGGATAACAAACCTGATACAATAATCAACGGTATAACATACAAAACTCCGGCACTGAGAATGCCAAGATACAAAATTGAAAACGGAGATACAGTAAATATCGGCAATGTAACATTCTCACCGGGCATAGTTTATGTTCCTGATAATGCACACAAATCCGCAGAACTTCAAACCGTTTTGAACTTTATAGATGCTATGGGGCTTGAGTCAAAAAATCTGACAGAAGAATATGTTGCAACAAAAGCTTTTGATTATAATATGATTCCTGCACAGATAACATGGCTAGATGAAAAAAATGGTGTTGTAAATCAGATTAAATACAACGGTTACGACGAAAATTCAAATATTGTAAAAATGGATTTAACTACAATAGGAGATAACAACTCATATATTGAAAAAGAACTTCACTTAACTTCAGCCGGAGAAAATAACCTTCTTGTTGAAGTATATCCGAAAGGAAGTTCCGCAAGAGAAACAAGTTATCTTCTCACAAGAGACGGCAGCACAATTTCTAAATTCAAAACAGCAGAAGGAAACACTTTCGAACTTGATGCAACCTACACAGCAAATGGTTCAGGAAATTCCGTTGACGCAAAAGACGCAGACGGCACAGAGTCTAAACTTTCGCACTTTGATGTGCTCACCGCAATTTCTGAAGAAAAATAAAAACATCAAGTAAATAACATATAAAGCAAAAAGTTTTGGAAGAATAACCCAAAACTTTTTTGTATTAAGAAAAATCTTTTTGTGATAAAATTTAAAGAAAAATAAAGGAGAAACTATGGGGCAGACTTTAGCAGAAAAAATAATTTCAGAACATGCTGGAAAACAGGTTAAAGCAGGAGAACTTGTCATAGCAAAAGTTGATGTTTGTGCTGTACAGGACGGCACAGGCCCTTTAACTGTTCAAGAATTTAAAAAACTCGGCAAATCAAAACTAAACAATCCTGAAAGAACTATTTTATTCATAGATCACGCTTCTCCAAGCCCCAGAAAAGAGCTTTCCAACACTCATACAGTCTTAAGAGATTTTTCAAAAGAATATGGTGCCGTATTATCTGATGTCGGTGCAGGCGTTTGCCACCAGAGGCTTGTAGAAACTTTTGTTAATCCGTGTGAAATTCTTGTCGGAGCAGATTCTCACACCTGTACATCAGGTGCTCTGGGCGCTTTTGCAACAGGAATGGGGTCAACGGATATTGCTGTTGCCATGGCTCTCGGTAAAACATGGCTTAAGGTTCCAGCAACTTTCAAAATTGAAGTAACAGGGAAATTCAAACCCGGAATTTGTTCTAAAGATTTAATGCTTCATCTTATCGGAATGATTGGTGCAGACGGTGCCACATACAAAGCATTAGAATTCTGCGGCGACACTATTGACAATATGGAAATGTCAGAACGCTTCACTCTTGCGAATATGGCAGTTGAAGCGGGTGCTAAAGCCGGTCTTTTTGTTGCGGACGAAAAAACAAAAGAATACTTAAAATCCAGAGGTCGTGAAGACAAGTTTCGCTCTATAAAACCTGATTCTGATGCTGTTTATGAAAGAATTATAAAAATTAATGCAGAAGACATAAAACATACTGTTTCCTGTCCGCACACAGTTGATAATACAAAACCGGCAGAAGAACTTTGCAATGTCAAAGTCGATCAGGTATTTATCGGAACCTGCACAAACGGCAGAATTGAAGATTTAAGAGTTGTTGCAGATATTTTAAAAGGCAAAAAAGCAAATTCAGATGTAAGACTTTTAATTTGTCCGGCATCAAAAGATGTTTACCTTAAAGCGCTTGATGAAGGACTTATAAATATTTTTGTTGAGGCCAATGCAGCAATACTTCCTCCGGGATGCGGGCCTTGTGTCGGGGTTCATGCAGGAACTCTTGCAGACGGTGAAGTTTGCCTTGCAACTCAAAACAGAAATTTTCAAGGCAGAATGGGCAATACTAAAGGATTTATTTATCTTGCATCCCCTTATGTAGCGGCCTATACGGCACTAAGAGGCTATATTTCCGCTGAATAATATTATTTATATAAAAATAATATTGCCCGCAGACTATAAGCATAAGTACAAGCAATTCCGCAGAAATATTCCTTACTATTAGAGTAAGGAGAAATTTATGTCTGCCCCGAAACCCCAATACAAGAAAATGTCACTGGAGGAGCTTGTTGTTTTGTCACAGCAAAATGACCTGAAGGCTCTTGAAGAATTGATTAAGCGGGAACAAAAAAATGTTTTTGCAGCTTTTTCGTATCTTACGGACAAACGTGAGAACATCTCTGATTTGACACAGGAAGCACTGATGCGTGTTGCAAAAAATATTTCAAATTTAAAAAATCCAAAGCACTTCAAAAGCTGGCTGAATACCATAATAACAAATCTTTTTTATGATGAACTCAGAAAATCTTCAAGAAAACCTGACACCGTGTCAATTGAAACAAATGACTGTGAAAATCCTGATCTGGATATCTTGTCACTGATTCCGGATAACAAATGCAAACCGCACGAAAAATGTCTTTCAAATGAACTTGAAAAAATAATTAAGGAGTCCATCCGCCGCCTCCCCGAACCTTTCAGAATTGCCATTGTATTAAGAGAACTGCAGGGGCTGAGTTACGAAGAAATTGCAAAGGCAACCCACTCAAGTGTCGGAACTGTTAAATCTAGAATTGCAAGAGCCAGGTGTAAACTTCAGGAAGGTCTAAAGGCTTATATCTAAATGAAAGGAGAATATATGCAGAAAGAATTAACCTGTGATCAGGTGTGCGCCCTGCTTACCTATTACGTAGAAAACAAACTCAATAATCCGCTTAAAAATTATGTAGAATACCATCTTAGCATTTGCAAAAAATGCAATGATAAATATATAAAGCTTATAAAGATAGCAAAAAACTTTAACGAAATTACTAAGAAAATTAATGACGATAATGTATATATTCAGGATGAACACGCACAAAAAAGATATGAAGAATTTCGTGCAAATCTGTCAGCATACGTAGATAATGAACTAAGTGACGATGAAAATATAAAAATCAGGAAAATCGCAATATCGAATCCTATTGCACGCAAAGATTTGGAAAACTTTTACACATTTAAACGACTTCTTCATTCCTCATTTGACAAAACCAAAAATGAATTAAAAGAAGATTATGCTAAAAACGTTCTTGAAAAAATATACTCAATGCACACGACAAACAAACTTGATCCGTTTTATCTTATTATGACGATTTTCACGGTTATAATAGGGCTTGCGCTACTCGGAATTGCGAATTTTCTAATTTAAACACGTATATTAGTTGAATTACCTGAAAATTTCATATAAGCAAGCTTCTGGTAGTCAGCCATGCTTAACGGTCTGATTGTAAAAGGTTTTGAAGCTTTCTGAACAGCCTCGGGTGCAGACATTTCATTACCATTTTTATCCTTCATAGCCATAATTTCTTTTTGCTTTCTTGCCGCATACTGATTTCTTAATACCGGTGTAATTATGTTGCAGGAAAGAATTGAGCCTAAAGTACTTGCAATAATGCTGACCCCGCCCTTAAATTTCATAAAATGATCTCTGATATCTCCGGTCATATTTGAAGAAATATCAGTGGTAACTTTTCCAAGCTCTTGAATTTTTTGCTCATCAACGAACTTTTTAAGCTTCGGAGTTAAAAGTTTTCCTGATTTTACAAGCTTGTTTCCAACAGCAGTAAAAGAGTTTGTGACAAGGTAAAATGAGAGAATATTAACTCCTGCATCTGCAAATTCCTGCGGAATAAGAAACATTTTTTCTTTAGCAGGGATTTTATCGTTAACCACAACAGCCAGAACCTGTGCCGCAGAAGACAAAATCCATCCGAGGACACCGGTATGAACAAGCATTTTCCCTGGATTTTCACCGTAATGAGTGTAAAGATAATTTTTACACTTCATATAATTTTTAGAGATGTTTTCAGCAAGATTACTTAGAACCGTCATGCTTTACACCTCCAGCAGCTGCTACAAATTTATTTGTTAAAAATTTGGTTAAAGGAGCATCAATTACAAAATTTGTAATTGTCATAACACCGAGAGCAAGAATTGTTCCGAGCGCATTTTTGTATTGCACAAAGGCATTACTGATATCCGAAAGCGCATTTGACGGTGAAAACAGAGTATTTAACTTTGTAAGTTTTATTTTATTTCCGGCTTTATCAACGGATGACGGCAGTTTTGACCATTTATCAATTGCCTTTATGCAGCCTTTTCTGATAAAGTATCCTGTGAATGTTCCTGCAATAATTTTAGCAAGTGTTCTGCAAACCGAAACTTTTCGGGTATCATTGTCAACAGATTTGTTATGCGCATCAATAAACGGCTGTGACATCAAAGCTGTTGCGCCTAAAATCAATCTGTTTTCGGGTGTTGAAATTTCTTTGTTTACCCACTCAATTCTTTTTTGCCACTTTTCACTTGTTATAACCTTGTTCGGTATCACATCATAAAATGCCTGCTGAACCTTTTGTCCGCCGGCTTTAATTGATCTGTAAACAGATGAATTTGTTATAAAAGACGTAATCTTTGCTACCATATGCGCATACCCAAGTCTATAAAGATAGTA
The DNA here is from genome assembly GCA_944323585.1 of Candidatus Gastranaerophilales bacterium. Classification (GTDB taxonomy): domain Bacteria; phylum Cyanobacteriota; class Vampirovibrionia; order Gastranaerophilales; family Gastranaerophilaceae; genus Scatenecus. The sequence continues at coordinate 3,921 of CALUTA010000051.1, read as the reverse complement.
AATGTATGAAATTGCCTTCAAAAATTATATTATTACAAAAATTTTACAAAAAACATTCTATTTATATTTTTTTTACATTTATCAACTATAATTGAAGTCAAAGGGTCAACTATGAAATATGCAGATTTAAAAAAGCACCTTACTGATGACATTTACCAAAATTATATGAACGGCAATACAGGTATAGCACGTGCTCAAATTGCAAACATTTACAGACAGGGAAAGCAGACTCCCCGTGCAACCTTTATGCAGATTTATTCATCCGTAAAAGACTTGAAAGATACTTACAAAAAACAGCAAGCTGAATTGTATTTAGCAAATCAGACTGAAAAAATCGATGCTGCAAGATTAACATTTTTTACTTTCTTAAAGGATCTTTGGGCCCCTGACCATCAGCTTATTGCTTCAGCTAAAGATGCAATGCTCGAATCAATGTTAAATTTCTATCCGTCAAAAAAGTCACAAAAATTCACCAGATTTATCATGTTGAAACAAAATTTTCCGTTTCTGAAAAAGATGAAATTTCTTGCGAATTTTTTATAATTTTGCACCCTTCGGTACAACAGTAACCCCGCCGGGAGAAACGTAAAATCCGCGTCGTTCATCTTCTTCTCTGTTAAAGCCTATTCTGGTATTCGGAGGAATATCAACATTCTTGTCAATAATTGCACGGCGAATTCTTGAATATCTGCCAATATCCACATTCTCCATCAAAATACTCTCTGAAATTTGAGAATAGCTGTTCACACGAACTCTTGGAGAAAGCACACATCTTGACAAACCGCCGCCTGAAACAATACATCCTTCCGATACCATTGAATTGGTAGCCATACCGACACGGTCGCCTTCAGACCAGATGAATTTTGCCGGCGGATAATTATAATTAAAAGTTCTTATGGGCCACTCTCTTGAATACAAATTCAATTCCGGTGAACTTTCGAGCAAATCCATGTTTGCCTGCCAGTAAGCGTCAATACTTCCTACATCCCGCCAGTAGCCGCTTTCGGTTTCAGTCATTCCAGGAAATACGTTTGATGCAAAATTATAAACAAAAATTCGCTTACCCTCTTCTAACAGCATAGGAATTACGTTTTTGCCAAAATCATGGCTTGATGATTCTATTTTTTCGTCCTCGTTTAAGGCGTTCAATAAAACATCTTTTTCGAAAATATAATTTCCCATTGAAGCAAGACAATAATTAGGATTGCCCGGAATAGATTTTGGTTTTTCTTTCGGCTTTTCAACAAAATTAGTAAGACGCCAGTTGTCATCTATTTCCATAATCCCGAATTCATGAGCCTCCTCAATCGGAATAGGAATAGCGGAAATGGTAAGATCCGCACAATTAAATTTATGAAAATTTAACATCTGAGAAACATCCATTTTGTAAATATGATCACCGCCAAAAATACAAACATATCTCGGATTTTCATCAGTTATATGAAACACGTTTTGATAAATAGCATCAGCCGTTCCTCTATACCAGTCAGATCCTGTCCGCATTTGTGCAGGAGCCAGATCTACATACTGATTTAAAAACGGAGAAAGCGCCCAGCCTCTGGTTATATGCTTATTCAATGAGTCTGACTTATATTGCGTCAAAACTTTTATCTTGAAAAAGCCAGAATTTATAAAATTATTCAAGACAAAGTCAATAATTCTATACCTGCCTCCAAAAGGTACAGCAGGCTTTGCACGGTCTTTTGTCAAAGGATAAAGTCTTTTTCCTTCGCCTCCTGCAAGTATCATAACCAAAGCATCATCTACAGACATAAGCACCCCTCTCATGCTCCAACAAACAAATTATACAATGATTTCTTGAAAAAATCACTAATTCTTTTTAATTATTTTTACTAATGCCCGCCGCAGCTTCCGCAATCGCCGGAACACTTTCCTCCGCAGCCTCCAAGCAAATCAGAAAAATCAAAAACTTTATCCTCGAGTATTTTCAAAATCACAATCGGATAAAGTATATCTTCAAGATGCTTAATCTGCTCTTCAAACTCATCCAAATGAGTAAGATTTCCTATTAAAACAGGATATTGCGCAATAATTTTACCGCCGTCGATTTCATTGGTAAGAGAATGCACAGTAACTCCGCTTACCTTTACACCTGCACCATAAGCACGCGCAATTGCATCAGCACCTTTGAATGCAGGTAAAAGCGAAGGATGAATATTAATAAACCGCCCGAGTTCCAGCAAATTTGGCTTCAATTCTTTTGTGTAACCGCTGAGTGCAATTAAGTCGAAATTCTCGCCCGCTATATACCCTGCGTTTTCTTCATAAGGCAAATATTTAAAATGAATATTCAATGCCTCAGCTTTTTTCAAAAATTCAGAATTAAGATTATCTGAAATGGCAAAAAAATCAAATTCAATATCTTTAGAAGACCTTAAGAAACTTATAATTGCCTCAAGATTTCTTCCGCTGTTTGAGCCCATAATAGCAAGTTTTTTCTTCATATTTTCTCCATAATAATTTTATTATAAATTTTATTACAAAAAAGAAAAATAGGTAGCAAAAAAATATTTTTTGCATTTTTCTAAATATCAGAAAGGCAGAACTATATGCGAATTAACAATATGCATCAACAGGTCAATTTTGGAGAAAAATATCCGGTAGAACGGCTTATCAGCTGTGCATGCCAGAAACCGTTTATCAGAAAAAGCGACAGTGTAAATATTATTACATCAATTCTGAAGCTGACAAAGAGCGAAAAGAAAGAAATGCTTCACCATGATTCCATATTTCAACAACTTCTAAAAAAGACCGGGGAATATATAACTGAACAACTTCCAGAAATCAAATTATTTGCAATGAGTATGGACAACACAACCGAAGCCAGACAGGATTACATATTAAATCTGGCAGAAGAAAAATTAGGCAGTGAAATTAACCTGAAACGACTGAGTAGAAGCAAGGAAAGCAGAGTCAACAAAATATGGAATACATAAAAAACAACAAAATAAGCTTTGGCACAAGACTTGAAACTGGAAAAGTTCTTGAAGTTACAAGCCAAAAAATATTTTACAGCAATGGCATTGAAGGTGTTAGAGACGTAGTAAAAGCGCTTTCTGATAAACCAATTAAGGCAACGGGGCACAAAGGTTATAAATATTTTGCAGAACAGATCGGATTTAAAATTCTTCAAAAATACCCGCAAATTGCTGAAGCAACAGAAAAAATTAATCAAATAACCACCCTCAATCCCCACATTAAAAAAGGGGATTTGGCACGAGAAATTGCCCCGTTGATTGAAAAAATTGGTAAAGAAATTGATATTACAATATAAAAAAAGACCGCCTCTGAAGCGGTCTTTTAATTATTCATTTATAAATTTTAGTGGCAAAGCGCAAGCAATATACCGGCTGCAACTGCTGAACCAATTACACCTGCAACGTTTGGCCCCATAGCGTGCATCAAAAGATAATTTTGCGGGTTTGCTTCCAAACCGACCTTATTAGACACACGTGCTGCCATCGGAACTGCAGAAACACCAGCAGAACCAATAAGCGGGTTAATTTTGTCTTTTGAGAAAAGGTTCATAACTTTAGCAAAGACTACACCGCCTGCAGTAGCGAACGAAAAAGCACAAATTCCCAAAATAAGAATAAACAAAGTCTGAGTTGTCAGGAATTGATCTGCCGACAATTTTGACCCGACTGACAAACCTAAGAATATAGTTACAATATTAATCAACGCATTCTGCATTGTGTCTGAAAGTCTTTCAACAACACCGCATTCTTTACATAAGTTACCGAAAGTTAATGCTCCAACAAGCGGGCACGCATCAGGCAGAAATATTATGCACAACCCTAATACAACAAGCGGGAAGACAATTTTTTCTCTTTTTGATACTTCTCTTAATTGTTTCATTTCGATTTTACGCTCTGCTTCAGTTGTTAAAAGCTTCATAAT
>CALUTA010000050.1 GCA_944323585.1 Candidatus Gastranaerophilales bacterium | reverse complement strand
AAAAAATTAATCAGGAAGTTTTATACAGAACTCTGTTCTGACGTTTTCTTCACTTTGTACTGTGATTTCTCCTCCGTGGGATTTTGCAATCTGCTGAGAAAGATAAAGCCCTAAACCTGTTCCGATTTTGCGGAATTTCTTTGCAGCAGAGTAGTATTTGTTGAATATAAGCTTTAATTCATCTTCCGGCATTCCCTGTCCGTAATCTATTACCGAAATCGTTACAAATCCCGGAATTTCACCTGTTTTGATGTCAATATCCTTTTTGGTGTTGCTGTGCGAAATTGCGTTTGAGATTAAATTTTTAACAACCCTTTTTAACTGCATAACGTCGGCAGATACTGTTAAGTTTTTTTCAGGCGGGATAAAGTTTATGACAAGGCCTGAGTTTGCGGCTATCGGCTGAACCTCGTTTACAATGTCCGTCAAAAATTCATTGAGTTTAATGTTTTCCTTAAGAAGCGGAATGCCTGTTTCTTTGATTTTGTAAGTTTCAAGCACTATTTGCACAAGATCAATAAGCTCTTCGTTGGAAGACTTCATATTTAGAAGCGCAACTCTTTGTTTGTCATTAATTTCACCAAATTTGCCGTCTATTAGAAAGTTCAGGATGTTTGCCTCTGCCACAATCGGAACTTTTAAGTCATGGGTCAGAGTGGCAACGAAGTCTTCTTTTAAGGTTTCTATTTCTCTTTGGGTTGTTATATCTTTTATAAGAAGAACATAGCGTTTTTTATCATCCAGAGAAAGTCTTACGGAATTTATTATAAAATTATTAGTCGGGGTATTTTTTATAAAAACATCCGTGTCTGAAAGTTTTTCAATTGTATTTCCGCCGTCGATTTCAATGTAGTCGTAAACATTTTTGCCTAAAATATCGTTTCCTTTAACCCCGAACCATTTGATGATTTTAGGGGTCGCTCTTAAGATGTTTCCCTGTTCGTTTACGATAAGAATACCGTCTGAAAGTGAGTTGATAACACTTTCAAGCAGTTTATTCTGTCTGATAAGTTCAGCCTGATATTCAACAATCATTTTTTCACGGTCGTTAAGGGTTTCGACCATTCTGTTGATACTGTCCGTAACGTTTTGATATGTCGGATGCTCTATTTTTTCTATCTTTGTGGAAAGGTTCCCGTAACGGACAGAGTTTACTGTATTCGTAACCATCCCGAGATAATCGTTAATTTTGGACCATCGTTTATTCATCTGGCGGGTTACAAGAAACAGTGCAATGAAAACAATAATTATTGAAATATTAATTACATACCAGAGCATCTAAATTTTAACCTTTTTATTTTGTTATCACAACCTTTTATGATATAATTTATTATAACAAATAAGTGTCCGGTTGTTAATAATGTAAAGTGAGGATTGTTGGAAATATGACAGATTTAAAATTGCCAGATACTATAAAAATGGTTATTACGGATTTTGACGGTGTTGTAACTGACAATTGTGTTTATATTTCCGACAACGGCGATATGTCTAGAAAATTGAATTTTGCTGATGTTATGGGATTCTCAATACTAAGGAAGAACGGGTTTGATATATCAATAGTTTCAGGCGAATCTAACCGTGCAATTGAAATGATTGCTAAGAAATTTGATATCAAAGAAGTTCATACAAATATAAGAAAGAAAATTGATGTAATTAAAAGTATTGTAGAAAAATATTCTTTGTCTGAGGATGAATATTTATACATAGGTGATGATGTAAACGATTTGGAAAGTTTGAAGTTTGTAAAAAATCGTCTTACGGTTCCTCATGCACCTGTTGCTTTGAAAGAGCTTGACGGAATACAAATTACTGAGAATGACGGCGGATGCGGAGCATTCAGAGAGGTGGCAGATTGTCTGATTGGTTTGAAGAAATAATAAAAAAAATTCAATCTATAAGCTCCAAAATAGACAGTTACAAGGAGAGTTCCGTAATCCAATCTCTGCCTTCTGTTGCATATGTAAACAGAGCAAAAAAATGTCTTGAGGAAGGCAGATTGAAAGATGCACTGGACATTTTGTCCGAAGCAGAGAGCCTTCCGCAGGAAGATGCTCTTGTGTATAAATACAAAGGCATAGTCTATGACAAATTGTTCAGATTTACTGATTCTGTAATCGCATACAAAAAATCGGCCAATCTGGATAAAAACGACAAAACTATTTGGAAATATCTGGGTTTTGCGCTGTTGAATTCAGGCATTTATGACGAGGCTGATGAATCATTTGAAAATGCAGATAAACTTACTCCTGCGAATTCAGAAGTTCTGATGGGGTGGGGCATGTCTTTGATGAAGCAGAAAAAATACCCTGAAGCACGGGAAAAATTTGCAGATTCAGCCAAGGCAAATAAATATAATCTAAATGCTATTTTTCTTGGTGCTGTGACAGAAATTAAGCTTAAAATGTATGATGAAGCAGAAAGCAAATTGAAGTTTCTGGCAAACGTTGCGCCGAATGAAGGCAACTCTTTTGAATATGCGAAACTGTTATTTCTGAAAAAAGATTATGAAAGCGCACTTTTCTACGCTGCTAAAGCACTCGATTTTAATAAAAACATGCTTCCTGCATATCTTTTGACCGGCGAGATTTACAGGATAAAAAATGAAGAATCCGCTTCGCTTCAAAATTATGAAACGGCTGAATCTTTATCTCTTATAGCTCCGAATTTGTATATTGAGTGGGCATTCTCGCTTATAAAATTTGAACATATGGAACAAGCTTTAGAAAAAATTCAAAAAGCAGAAGAACTTGATTGTAATAATAAAGAAGTTCATCTGATTAAGACATATTTAAGTGTTATAAGCGGAAACTTGGAAGGCGCAAAGGAAGTTTTCGAGGAGGCTGTTAACAGCAGCGAAGAAAATAAATCTTTTGCACTGACAGGGCTTGGTTTGCTTTATTGTGCAGAGGAAAATTTTATTGAGGGCATTCACTGTTTTAAATCATCCTTAAAAGAAGATTTGCCCGATTCAATCAACAATTATTATATTGCAAAAGCCTACATGCATCTGGGCGACAATACAAATGCTCGAGAATATTTTGAAACCGCAATTAAAGAAAATCCCAGGAGATTAAGAACTTATATTGATTATTCAAAATTATTGATCTCAGTCGATAATATATCAGATGCCGCCAGAAAATTAAGAAAAGCCGTTAAATACGCACCTGATAACACTGAGGTATTAAACATGTTGTTTTTTACAAGTTACATACTTGTCAAGGAAAACGTTTGTGAATATAATATAAAAGAAGCATTGGATCTTGCAAATAAAATTAAAAGTATAGATGAAAATGCGTTTAAATACCCTGACAAATCGGCGGAATTAGCTGAAATGTTAAATAAACTTCAGGAAAAGGAAAACAATTGAGAAAGGTTATTGTACAAAAATTTGGCGGCACGTCGGTTGCCGATACTGAAAAAATAAAGAATGTAGCTAAAACCGTCATAAAAGAAAAAGAAAATGGAAATGATGTTGTAGTTGTAGTTTCGGCAATGGGGCACACAACTGATTATCTTGTTAAAATGGCAAAAGATTTGTCGCCTGATCCGTCGGGCAGGGAAATGGACATGCTTCTTTCTACAGGAGAAGGTGTTTCAATAGCTTTGTTAGCAATGGCAATTCAGGCTCAAGGCTATGAGGCTGTCAGTTTCAACGCAATGCAGATAGGTATAATTACAGAAAATGTCCATTCAAAAGCAAGAATTATAGATATTAAAACCGACAAATTAAAGAAAAATTTAAAAGAAGGCAAAATTATTGTTGTCGCAGGTTTTCAGGGAGTTACTGAAGACGGCGAGATTACGACTCTCGGCAGAGGCGGTTCTGACACTTCCGCAGTAGCACTAGCAGCAGCTTTGAATGCGGAAAGATGCGACATCTATACAGATGTAGAAGGTGTCTACACAACAGACCCGAGAATAGTTCCGAAAGCTACAAGGCTTGATGAAATCTCTTATGAAGAGATGTTAGAGCTTGCGCATGCGGGAGCAAATGTTCTTCACCCAAGAAGTGTAGAAACCGCAAAGCAATTCAATGTTCCTTTGCGTGTCAGGAGCAGTTTTAAAACCGATAATTTAGGTACTTTAATATTAGGAGTTGATAAGATGGAAATTTATAAACCGGTAACAGGAGTCGCAGCGGATTTGTCACAGGCAAGAATTGTAGTTTGTGATGTCCCTGATACCCCGGGGCAGGCTGCAAAATTATTCAGCAACCTTGCTAAAGAACATATTTCGGTTGATATGATTATCCAGTCATACGCACGAAAGGTTTCAAACACTAACGATATAGCATTTACTATAGACAGCTCGGATCTGGACAAAACAATAAAAACACTTGATTCATTGAAAAAAGACCTGAATTGCGGTGATATTCAGGTGAATGACAATATTGCGAAAGTTTCAATAGTCGGAGCCGGCATGATTGACAGACCCGGTATTGCTTCTACCATGTTCCAAACCCTTGCGGATCTTGGAGTGAACATAAAAATGATCTCTACCAGTGAAATAAAAATAAGCTGTCTTGTAGATAAAGATGATGCAGAAAGAGCCTTGAAAGCTTTACACAAAGTTTTTGAGCTTGAAGGCGACGAAACCGCAGTGGTAAAGGGTGATTTGCCGGACGTTTAATGCAGGTCTTTATATATGAAAAAGTCAACAATAAAATTGATTTTATTGACTATAGCCGGATGCATCATATCTTATATATGTTATATCAACAGTATTGATGTTGAATTATCGCTTCCGTACCCCGGTCCTGCGCGAAAGCTTGTGCTGCTGGGATATATAGCACCTTTTGCAGGGCTTTTCTACTGGGTTTTCTTACGTAAGTTAGATGATTAATAGTATTGTAATGTTTTAATTTGCATTGGTTTCAAAGTAAAAAAAGGGGAGCTGAATTGGCTCCCGTTGGAATTAAGAATAGCTGGAAGTATGAAAAAGATTTAATTATATTAAATCTAAATTCTGGAATATAAACAATTCACCGCCTGCCTGATTTGCAGTGGCCGGAAAATTATCCGAACAGGCAGTAGAAAAAATAGAAGCATGGCTAATTTTTAAAGAAAAGTGTATAAAAAACACTTTAAAATAAGTGTAAAAATATCACTTTATGCCTAAAACCAAGGTAGATATGGTATTTTAGCTTCTTAACAAAAGTTCATAGTAGGGGTTGACAAATGAATTATTCTAGTTTATAGTGTAAATGTAAGGATGAAGTGTTAAACAAACACTTAATAAGACCTCAAGAGAGGAGGATTACAATGAAAGTAGATAGAATTCAAAACGGATTAAACAGCAGAAAATATATATCATTTGGTGACAACACCATGAATAACATTACCCCCAGTGTTGCAATTTTGGCCCTCCAAAATCCCAATGCCAAAATTAACTTTGAAAATGACCTCAGACGTTCAAGCAAGTCTGATATGGTTCAAAACCCCAACTTCGTTACTGCTTTTATCAATAAAGTAGGAAGAGCTATTAAAGAGTTCAAAAGAACCAACGAAAACGATGCAAATATCAATTCTGATATTTACAACCATATAAGTTACACTGCTTAATTTTCAGGCAGTCATAGGCAAGAATTATAATAGACATTTACCCATCTTACTAAATTATTTTTACCCCACTAACCGAATACTTTTTTCATAACCTGATTTATTCTTATTTCTAAAAGAAAGGAATATCAGGTTATGAACGAAAAAATAGAGGCACTGCGCAGAAATTCAAAAGAAGCGCAGTTTTATTTTGAGAAAATTTTGGCTTATACTTTGGGTCCTGTGGAACTTAAAGAACTTATGGATGAAAATGAGGTCGAACTCGTGGATGTCAGACGTGCTGAGGATTACGAAATAAGTCATATTCCGGGTGCAATTTCTATTCCTAAAGATGAGCTTGCTGATAATATTACAAGGCTTTCCAAAGATAAAATAAACGTTGTCTATTGTTACAACCAGCAATGTCATCTGGGAGCAAGAGCAGCTTTGATTCTGGCGGATTATGAGTATCCCGTGATGTTGTTAGAAGGCGGTTTTCAGGTCTGGAAAGAGGATTTCAGGTTCGCTGTGACGTAAGTAAAATTGTTTATTAAGAAATGTAAATATGAATTTAAAATGGCTAAAACCCTGTTATAATCTGCGATAGGATAGGATGCGCCAGTAGCAAATCTTTCAGGACTTGTGTTTTTATAATCTTGTAGGTAAAAACACAGAAAGGAAAATACAAAATGACGGTAGATAGTGTGAGTGGAAATAATAATACCGCTTTATATACTGGTATCGGCACGGTTGCTGGAGCCGGAGCAGGAGTTGCAACAGGATACCTAACAAAACCGTTTTTGAAAAATGGTGTAGTTACCGATGAGTTTGTCAAAAAGGTAAATGATGCTGTAAAAAATACTTTAACACCTGACGAAAAAATTTTAGCAGAAAATATTGAAGAAGCTGGAAAGAATTTGTTAAAAGCTATAAGTAATGCAAAAAGCATAGAAGAAATAAAGAAACTAGTGCTCGATAATGCATTCAATGTATTAGATTATATTGATATTGATATAATTAAACAGGGTCAAAATGTAGTATCTGAAATCGGAATAAAGGAGACTTATCTTGAAAAACTAAGTAAAGCAAAAGATTTACCGGAAATGAAAGAAATATATAAAAGGTGTTTGGAAGAAGAGTGGAAAGGTAAAACTCTCGAACAGGTAAAAGAACATATAAAATCGGAAGGTGCTGAAGCTGACAGACAAATCACTCAAGGCTTATTTAATAAATATTGGAATACTGATAAAAAAGTTTTCGAAAATTGTGAAAATGATGCTGTCGGAAAAGCTATAAAAGGTGTCGCAAGAAAAATTCAGGGCAAGTATGCAGCTATTTACGGAGCAATTGGTGCAGCCGCAGCCGGGATAGGTACATATCTTTGCTGTAGGGGTAAAAAAGGGCAGGCACTGGAGCAAAAAACTCAAGCCTAACTATTGAATTTTATTAATACATAATTTACTTAAGATATGAAACCCGCTTTGGCGGGTTTTAAAATTGCAGAATTAAATATTTGCACCGCCATCATTTTTCATTTTATCGAGAACGTTTTTGCTTCCGTCAATTGATTTTGCGTAATTTATAGTAAAATCCGTTGCTTCATTATCTCTTGCAATAGCTTCTTTTAGGCCTGTCATTTCGCTCAGAGTTAAGTTTTCAATACCTTTTGAGTCCTTTGCGTTTAAAAATCTTTTAAATGTTTGCTGTGCTTCGTATTCAAACCCCGGAAGGCCTTTGTAGAACGAAAACCACTTGTAAAACTGGTGAAGCATGTAATAAGGATCAATTCCGCCATCTCTTAAAATGAACATAGGCTTGCTTTTGAAAGCAAAACCGCTGTCAGTTAAAACGTTGATATAAAAAGCTTTCCAGCCCCTGAGTTCACATACAAGCCCTTCTTCCTCTGAGATAAATGCAAGAATTTTATCTGCGTTAGGAAGTTTCACAACCTTTGTTCCGTGGGTTTTTATGTATTCAATAAGAAGATCAGGATTGTTTTTTGTGCTTGAAACTATCTCTTTGACTGTGTTTAGGACTAATTCTTTATTCTTTTCCGTTTCAGAGGTTAAAGTTACCGTAACATTAGATGCAAGAATGGTTTTAGACGTTTTATTTGCCGACGAAGTCTGCAAATGTTTGTCAAGTCTTGAAGATAGCTGTTTTTCCTGTGTTTTAAGGAGAAAATAGATAATTTTTTTGAATATATTCATAGAAAACAGTATATAACACTTGCGGCAGAAAGGTTTCATCTGAAAAGAGTAAATATTAAATTTGTATAAAGATTGTAAAAAATACACTTGCTTTTTAAGAGTCTTTATTTTATAATGTAATTGTGAAATAAATCACGAATTGAAAAATAAAATTTATCCTGTTAAAATTATCTTACGGAAATAAAAATAGCAATTGTCAAGTTAGATTAAGGAGAAAAATAATTATGACAACAAAAAGCAAAAAAACAGTTGAAAACCTTGAAAAGACTTTAAATAAGTCAACTCTGGTCGACAACGCTGAGCAATTGGAATTGCTTATTGAAAGAGTAAAAAAAGCTCAAAAGATTTACTCAAACTTTACGCAAGAACAAGTAGATGCGATATTCAAAGCTGCTGCAACAGCCGCTGACAAAGCACGTATTCCTCTTGCAAGAATGGCTTATGAAGAAACAGGAATGGGTGTTCTTGAAGACAAAATTATCAAAAACCACTTTGCTTCGGAATACATCTACAACAAACACAAAAACGCTAAAACTTGTGGAATTATCAAAGAAGACAAAGCAAACGGTATTAAAGTTGTTGCAGAACCTCTCGGTGTTATTGCAGGTATTGTACCAACAACAAACCCGACTTCAACTGCAATCTTCAAATCATTAATTGCTTTGAAAACAAGAAACGCAATTATCTTCTCACCCCACCCGAGAGCTACAAAATGTACAATAGCTGCAGCTAAAGTAGTTCTGGAAGCCGCAGTTAAAGCAGGTGCTCCGGAAGATATTATCGGATGGATTGATGTTCCGTCAATTGATTTGTCAAATCAGTTGATGAAACACGAATCAATCGCTTGTATTCTGGCAACCGGCGGTCCGGGAATGGTTAAAGCCGCATACTCTTCAGGCAACCCGGCTTTGGGTGTAGGCCCCGGAAACGCAGCTGCTGTTATTGACGAAACTGCTGATATCAAAATGGCTGTTTCTTCAATCATTATGTCAAAAACTTTTGACAACGGTATGATTTGTGCTTCAGAACAATCAGTAATTGTTGTTGATAAAGTTTATGAAGAAGTTAAAAAAGAATTCATCTACAGAGGTTCATATCTTTTGAGCGCTGCTGATGAAAAGAAAATGATAGCACTTCCTTTTATCGACCCGAAAAGAGGAACAGCACATCCTGATATCGTAGGTCAGCCGGCTCACAGAATTGCAGAACTTGCCGGATTTGATGTGCCGGCAAACGCAAAGGTTCTTCTTGCTGAAAGACCTTCAGTAGACTGGGAAGACCCGTTCTCAAGAGAAAAATTGTCACCGATTTTGACAATGTACAGAGCAAAAGATTTTGATGATGCAACAGAAATGGCTTACGAACTTGTATCAAAAGGCGGCGCAGGCCACTCTGCTGACCTTTATACGGATACACGTCATCAGGAAAGAGTTGACAAATTCGCTGAAAAAATGCCTGCTTGCCGTGTATTAATCAACTCACCTTCTGCACAGGGCGGTATCGGTGATTTGTATAACTTCAAACTTGAACCGTCACTTTCACTCGGATGCGGATCATGGGGTAAAAACGCAATTTCCGGAAACATCGGAGTTGAAAACTTGTTGAACTACAAAACAGTTGCTGAAAGGAGAGAAAATATGCTTTGGTTCAAAGTTCCGCCGAAAGTTTACTTCAAAAGAGGCGCTGTTGATCTGGCTCTTCGTGAACTTCAAGGCAAAAAACGTGCTTTCATCGTAACTGACAGATTCTTATTCAACTCAGGTGCTGTTGACAGTATCGTTAACGTATTGGATGAAATCGGTATTGATCATCAAATCTTCTTTGATGTAAAACCGGATCCGACATTATCAACAATCAATCAGGCAATGGATATCATCAGACCTTA
>CALUTA010000049.1 GCA_944323585.1 Candidatus Gastranaerophilales bacterium | reverse complement strand
GCCTCGGTCGTTACTGGCGGTCAGTTAAGCCGTGCAAAACAATATGAATTTATCAAATATATGAAATTGATTGAAACTGCCAAAAAAGAGTTTGAAGTGAACATGAACCCTCAGACTGTTTTTGAAACCCTGAGCCTCAATATGGTGCTCTAAGAAATCTTCGCCCATTGCGGAGAGGGCGATTTGGTTGAAGGGTTGAATACGTGAAGTGTGAAGGGTGCATTGCACTATTTCCTCTCCCCTAGAGGGAGAGGGTTAGGGTGAGGGGTTAAATTGGTTAAACGGATGAACAGAGAAGTAGGTCGGATTTACTAATCCGACATTTTATATTGGATGTAACACTAACAATTAAAAAATTTCATTGTTGGGCTGAAAGCCCAACCTACACTACTGTCTGAATACGTGAAGCGTGAAGAGTGAGGTGTGAAGGGTGCGTTGCACTATTCCCTCTCCCCTTGAGGGAGAGGGTAGAATTTCTTAATAAGCGCAGCGAATTTAGAAATTCGGGTGAGGGGTATTTCCCGTCATTGCGAGCGAATGCGAAGCAATCCAGCCGATTAAATAAAAGTCATTTTGCTGGCAAAGCCGGAAGGAGCCTATGAAAATTTGAGAGGATTCTTCGGACTACGTCCTCAGAATGACACCTCATTCACTCTCCCTATGGGAGATGGTCGGGGGAAGGGGGCAACTTGATTGAACGGTTGAAAAGTTGAAGAGTGAGGGTTCAAAAAGTTATTTTTAACAAATTGATTATGTTCCTTTTATTATTTATAATTTGATTATGAAAAAGTTTGAGATATTCAATCGGTTTAGGGATGCGGTAATCGTCGTAAATACCAACGGCGAAGTCGTTTATAGAAATAATAAATTCAAACGCTGGTTTCCTGAGTTTTCGGGATTGAAAAAGTTTTCGCACAACGCAAACTTTGACATCTGTCCGCTTGAAACCGATGACCTCCGAAACTATTCGCCAGTCTATAATGCAATGAATTCAAGAGAAGATTTTTCCGCAAGAATTTCTTACCAGAATTCAAACGGCAAACTTCAGTTTTTTGATCTGTTTGCAACAAAAAGATGGAAATATACTCTTATATTTTTCTCGGACATAAGTGCCGAAGCTGAATTAAATTCTGTCGAAAATCTCAATAAAAAGCTCAAAGAACGGATAGTTTATCTTGAAAATCAGAACAATGATTTGATGAAAATTAAACAAAAAGCACAATCTCAAGCTATCCGAATTGCTCTCATAAACAAAGTTTCCAATATAATCAGAGGCTCCATGGATCTGTCGGTAATTTTGAATTCCGCCCTCAAAGAATTGTCTGTAATGTTTGGAACTTTTAAATCTTATTATGCATCTTATAATGAAGGTAAGTTCTGTATTGAAGAAATTTATCCGTCTAAAAGTGCTGAACTGAAAAAAGAATTCGAGTTTGATGACGAAACGTCTGAAACTATTCTCTCACGAAGAATTGCGGTTCAGTATTCCATGAAAGAATATAAAAATTCAGACTCTTTTAAACAGCCGGTTATGCGTATTGCAGTTCCTGTTTTTCACCTTGAAAACTTAATCGGCGTCATAG
Source organism: Candidatus Gastranaerophilales bacterium (assembly GCA_944323585.1). Classification (GTDB taxonomy): domain Bacteria; phylum Cyanobacteriota; class Vampirovibrionia; order Gastranaerophilales; family Gastranaerophilaceae; genus Scatenecus. The sequence goes on along the minus strand of CALUTA010000049.1, from coordinate 8,084 downwards.
TTTTGCTGAGTTACAACAAGCGTGAATTGAATGAAGAATTGGAAATTCTTGAGGCTATTTCTTCTCAATTAGGCAACGCAATCATAAGAGCCGAGCTTTATAATAAGAATGTCCAAACAGTCCATCAGCTGCAAAATGCTCTGAAAGAATTGAAAGAAACCCAGCTTCATTTAATAAACTCTGAAAAAATGGCCTCATTAGGCCAGCTTGTCGCAGGGGTTGCGCATGAAATTAATACACCGATTGCTTCTATAAAATCAAACAACACAATACTTGCTAAATTTATTCCACGCATAGAAGACACTGAAATATCCTCGATACTTGCTGATATCAACGATATTGACCGTGAGGCAATTCAGAGAATAAGTCATATGGTAACTTCTCTCAAAAAATTTGTACGTCTTGATGAAGCCGAACTTCAGGAAGCGGATATTAACAAAGAGCTGGAACTAACTCTGGACTTGATTCGCCACGAAACAAAGAACAGAATAGAAATCGAAAAACACTACGGTGATTTGCCCCTTATAAAGTGTTATCCGAATATGCTAAATCAAGTATTCACCAATGTTTTGGTCAATGCCTGCCAGGCAATTGAGGGCAGAGGAAAGATAACAATTACGACATCTTATACCCCCAAAACTTTGACTGTGTCTATAAAAGACACCGGAAAAGGCATAAAAAAATCAGAAATTAATAAAATTTTTACGGCAGGATATACGACAAAAGGAGTAGGCGTCGGAACCGGATTAGGATTAGCGATTTCTGCGAAAATAATAGAAAAGCACAACGGCAAAATTACTGTAAACAGTGAGGTTGGCAAGGGAACGGAGTTTGTTATTACTATCTGTAGTGAGTAGTATGTGTTAAAAAATGTTACAAAATTGATTTATATATAATTGAATTTCATCATACATTAAAAAAACAATCATTAAATTTGAACAAATAATATAACAGACGCATGACAGAATTAAAAAAATAGTTTATATTATAGATATAAAGTGTGAGTGTTACCCTTTATCAAAAATAATATCCCAGCAGTAAAAGATTGAATTGTAAATAAATTTTAATAAAAGTAGGTAAAAAAGGCAATAATATTCTAACCAAATTTTTTATAAATGTATAGTGTGTAGAATATTTTTGTAGTGTCGGAGGAAAATGATGACAATTAGTGTGAACAGCAAGAAAAAACAGGTAAAGAAAACTTTTGATGAATTGTTGATGGATTTGAAAACAAGCAACTCAGAAAAAGTTCGATATAATGCTGCCCGTATTTTAGGTGAAATGGGTGATTCAAAAGCTGTTGAACCGTTGATTGATGTTTTGAAAAATGATAAAAACGGTTCCGTCAGATTGTATGCAGCACGTGCCCTTGGCGAACTTGGCGATTGCAAAGCTACAACTCACTTAATTGAATCTTTGCGTGAAGACAGAAACGTTGATGTTCGTGTCCGCGCAGCCCGTGCATTAGGCCGTTTGGGCGGTGCTATTGTTGTTGAACCGCTTGTGGAAGCTTTGAATGATGAAAACCCGCAGGTTTGTATTACAGCTACAGATGCTCTTATCGAAATCGGTGACGTTGCAACTGATGCTTTGATTGCTTCTCTTGATCATGAAAAAGTAAACGTACGTTGTGATGCAACAAGAGCTTTAGGCGAAATCGGAAACAAAAAAGCTGTTGATAAAGTTATCAATATGCTTTATGACGAATGGGTTAATGTTAGAATTTATGCGGTTACATCTCTTGGCAAACTTAATGATCCAAAAGCAGTTCCTGCCTTGATTGACGTTATGAAAAACCGCAACGAAAATGAACTTGTTAGAGCCGGTGCTGCGGCAGCTCTCGGTGTTCTAAGAGATCAAAGAGCTTTGCTTCCTTTGAGAGAACTCATTATGGAGGCTGAAGAGCTTGGCGAATTGGAAGATACAGCTTTGAAATCTTTCAAGAAAATTATGGCTGCAAACTGGCAGTCAATCCCCGGTGCAACAGCACAGAAAAAACCGGCAAACGCTTTCTAAACCAATAGTTTGAAATAATTCTCAGTAATGTATGTACAACAAAAGACCGCTTAACCGGCGGTCTTTTTGTCGGAAAAAGCCTGTGCGAAAATTCAAAATTATAGCCGCCTTAGCGCCATGGATAATTATTTTAAGAATATTTTTGCTGTTTCAATATCAAATTGGGTTGTGATTTTGATATTTTTGTAGCTTCCGTCCAGAATATAAACAGTTTTTCCTAAAGCCTCGAGCATTCCGGCGTCATCCGTAAAATTCTGGTCTTTAAGAGTGTCATGAGCGTGTTTTATCATACTGTATTCAAAAGCCTGCGGGGTCTGTGTATTATAAAGTTTTGCTCTGTCAATCGTGCGGATAATTTTACCGTTTTCAACTTCTTTAATCGTGTCGATTGTTTTGGTTGCAACGGTGAGTGCTTTCATGTCCTTAACCATTTCGATACAATGGTTGACAATATCCGTTGTAATCATCGGACGGGCGCCGTCGTGAATTATGACATAATCGCATTTTGAAAACTTCAGCCCGTTATAAACCGACTGCTGGCGTGTGGAGCCGCCTTCCGTCAAAACAACTTTTTTATAGTCTTTGAAAAGTTGTTTAAGTTCATCCATTATGGAAATGTGCGAACAAACAACAATTTCATCAACATCTGATGTTTCAAAGGCGTCAATTGTATATTTGATAATTTCTTTGCCGTAAACCTTTTCAAGCAATTTGTTTTTATTTCCGAATCTTGAGGATGTACCTCCGGCAGTGATTATTGCATTAATTTTCATTAGGAAACTCCGATAGACTATATTCAGATGGTTATTCCGGGGCTTTTGCAAGAACAGAAAAGTATGCCCAGAATAATAACTTTTTCACATGCCTATTCTACCATAAAAGATTTCGTAATTAAATTTAACATGGCACTTGATTTATTTGATTTTTAATATATTATAGTGTTACACAACTAGCTAGAAAAGGAAAATTTATTATGTCAAAAAAATGTGATGTATGCGGAAAAGAATCTTTAAAGGCAGCAAAATTAACATTCTCTCATAAACAAATCGTGCACCGTCAGATGCCGAACCTTCAGTCTGTAAAAGTTAATGTAAACGGACAGACTAAGAGAATTAATGTTTGTACTTCATGTTTGAGAGCAGGTAAAGTACAAAAAGCTGTTTAAGTTTTTACTTACGCAAAATTTTAAAAAAGAGCCTTGATTATTCAAGGCTCTTTTCAATTTCATAAGGGTTAATAAATTTTTTACCTGACTGATTCTGACGCTGCTGAGTTTTTGGTTTTGACTGAGGTGGTTGCTTGCCGGCGGGTGTTTCCTCTTGAATGGAGGGTTCTTCCTGAGAAAATAATGAATCTAGATTAAAATCCATGTCCAGATCAAGATTACTGTCAGAAAGCATCTTAATCAGTTTCAAAACATTCAAATCCATGTTCAGCACAACACCGAGTTCTTCTCCGTCATTGAAAGCCGGCGCAGGATACGGAGAAGATTGTTTTACAGCATTGATTACCAGATTATCATAGGCCTGATTGCCGGAAGATTGTGTGATTTCACAGTCAATTAATTTTCCGTTTTTGTCAACTGTAAAAGTCACAAGAGTCGCAAGATTTTCATTTGTTTGCGGCAGGTCAAAATTTTTGATAATTTTTTTACCTACTTCAAGCGAATAAGCCTGCATTTCCGGTGAACCTAACAGCGGACTTATTGCTGTCATTGATTGACTTAAATCATCTGCAAAAACTCTTCCGCTTAAAGACAAGCTTAAAAAAAGTATGATAAATATTTTTTTCAGCATAAAAATCCTTATTTTTTATTTACATCCAGAACGTAATAATCAAAAGTCATCAATATGTTTATTTCTTTCAAATCTTTATTTACGTTTGCAGGAAAAGCCTCAAAAGGCTCGGTATTTTTTATTGCTGCGATTGCGCTGTCATCATTTGCTTTTGAGCCGGAACTTTGTTTAATTTCGCAGGAAATTAGCTTTCCTTCTCTGTTGATTTTAAATTGAATTTTTGCGACACCGCCGTTGTTTGTGACAGGAAGTTTCCAGTTGTGGCGGATTTTATTTTCTACAGAGATAATGTAATCCTTCATCTGTGGATATTTTTCAGAGTATTTTTTAATAAGTTCGCTGTTATTCGTTTCAGTGGATTGTTTTCTTAATTGTCTTGTAGTGACGAGTTTTTGAACCATTTCGTCATCTTTAACAAAGTTGTTTATATTGTTAAAGAAAGAATCTTCATCTACTTTCTTCATAAAAGCATAAGATTCCTGCCAGCTGTCCGGAGATTCATACTTGTCTTTGTTGTAGTCTTTAACTTTAATAATGCCTATTTTGTCTTCATTAATATTATATTTCATAAAAGCAAGCTTTTCTTTGTCGTCTTTATTTTTAAATCTTACGACATAATAAAGATTATTTTCGTTTTTAGAAATTGAATCGTGATCAAGGTAAATGTATTTTTCTGTATTGGTAATATTAAGTCTAATCCAGTCTGCGGCAAAAACAACTGAATTAAAAGATAATAAAACCATGCATGTTATGATTATTTTTTTAATCATTAGCTTTTCCTCATAAGTTTATAGTATTCAAAAAGAGAAATCATCAATGTTTAAATTGATGATTTCTCAAGAAAAAATTATTTAACGTATTTTTTGAAGAATTTTTGTTCAAATTTAATAGGAATATTAATAGCTGCAGCATCTAAAAGCGCACCATCCGGGAATGGATTGAAAGGTGTAGACAGCTTAATTGCAGCAACGGCAGCTCTTTTGCCTCTATCATCCGCAGACGATTCAAGGATTCTGTAGCCATTGAGGCTTCCGTCAGGATTGATACTCAACATAATATTTACATTTGTGTAGACAGTATTTATAGATGTTGTCCAATTGGATAAAATTTTATTTTTAATGTCATCTACGTAAGCTTTAAATGTTTCGTTAGCAAAATTCGGACCGCTGGCATAGACACCCGGGGTTGAAGACAGGCTTTCTGTATATGCCGGTGCAAATTTTTCTCTGTGTGTAGACAGAGCATAGTTGTGAGCCGGTAATAATATTCCGTTTTCTTCAGCATTTTTCAGGAAAGATCTTGAATGTTTGCTGTAATAAGCGGGATTATATTTTTCTTCGTCATAGTCTTCAACACGGATAACTGCGACTTTGTTTGTTGAATAATCCGATTTTGCATAAACAACTTTAACAGGTTCATTGCCTTTTTTGTATAAAAGTGCATAAGTACATTTGTCAGTAGATATGTATTTAATCGAATCGTTGTCAATAAAGAGCTGGATGTTCGGATCACCAGTATCTACAGCGAGCCAGGTTGCAGCGTTAGCTGACATTGCACTGAATAAACACATTGCTAAAATTAATAATTTCTTTTTCATATTAAACCCTCATCTTTTTCAATAAACATTATAATAGTAAACATATGATATGTGCAAGTTTTTAAAATTATAATGTACAAACTTAATAAAATTTTATTAAGTGATGTTACAAGATTATAAAATTAATTTGTTTTTTTTGCTGGAATAAAATAAAATATAATTGGGAAATTTGAGGGATTAAATAAATATGTTAAAAGAAGAGGTTAAAGAAAAAACTTTATCACCGCAGCAGGTTAGAGCTATATTGAATGCGGATAATAAGGAAATTGTCGAACTCTGTAAACGTGCATCTATCTTACCTAAGAAAGATAAAAAAGGTCAAACTTATTTTTCTTATGAAGAAGTACGTAATTTAAGAAGATTGCAGGCTAAAAAAGGTGTTTCAAACCCCATAACAGTATCGACACCTGTTCCGGCCGCTGCAACTGCAGCCCAGAAACAATCTTCAGCAATAAAAAATATTCTTGTTTCACTCAAAGAAATGGAAACCAAATTGAGTGACAGGATTGCAAAGGTTATTGATGAAAAACTTGAAGGCATGGATGAGGTTGTAGTTGAACTTATCCGCTGCAAAACAGATAACGAAACATTGCGTCAAAAAATTATTGATTTGAATAAAGAAATTTATCAACTTAAGAATGATTTAGGTTGTTACAAGCATGTCGGGTTTGGCATGTACAGAAAAAAAGAAAAAAATGTTTGGGAATAAGCATTATTAATTAAAAACGCCGATAATTCGGTGTTTTTAATTATGCACACCAAATTATCTAATAATGTTCAACATAAAAAAGATTAGGGAATACAATGGCAACAAAAGAAAAAGAAACAGAAACAACATCGAATGTTGATGAAAGAAGCAAGGCACTAAAACTTGCGATAGAAAAGATAGAAAAAGATTTCGGCAAAGGCTCAATAATGAAGCTGGGCGATAAAGTTTCAGTGAATGTTGAAGCAATACCTACAGGTTCACTGGCGCTTGATGTTGCGCTTGGAATCGGCGGTGTGCCGAGAGGCAGAATTATTGAAATATACGGGCCTGAAAGTTCCGGTAAAACAACTCTTGCCCAGCATATAGTTGCAGAATGCCAGAAAAGAGGCGGAATTGCCGCATTTGTTGATGCAGAGCATGCTCTTGATCCTGAATATGCAAGAAATTTAGGGGTAAAGGTTGATGATCTTCTTATTTCACAGCCTGACACTGGAGAACAGGCGCTTGATATAACCGAAGAACTCGTCCGCTCCGGTGCTGTTGATGTTGTTGTCGTTGACTCGGTTGCGGCTCTTGTTCCAAAGGCTGAAATTGAAGGTTCAATGGAAGACCAGCAAATGGGTTTGCAGGCCCGCTTGATGAGTAAAGCGTTAAGAAAATTAACCGGTGTAATCGGCAAAACAAATACAACCGTAATTTTTATCAACCAGTTGAGAATGAAAATCGGTGTTATGTACGGCAACCCTGAAACAACAACCGGCGGAAATGCTTTGAAATATTACGCATCAGTTCGTATGGAAATCAAGCGTACTGAAGGCGTGAAGGGCGATGATGGGGATGTCGGAAACCATGTAAGAGTCAGAGTTGTAAAAAATAAAGTTGCACCTCCTTTCAGAACTGCTGAGTTTGATATTATATTCGGCAAAGGTATCTGTAAAGTCGGCAATATCCTTGATGTTGCAGTTAATCTTGATATTGTTAAAAAAGCCGGTTCTTGGTTCAGCTTTAATGAGGAAAAACTCGGGCAGGGACGTGACAAAGCAAGAGATTTTCTGACTGAAAATCCGGATATTCTGGCTCAGATTGAAACTTTAGTCAGAGAAAAACTTGAAAAACAATAATTTTATGGTTTTAACACTAAAAAGCCGCCGGATATTACCGGCGGCCTTTTAGTTAAAATAAAAAATAATAAGATATATTAAGATTTCCGGAGTTACCTAGCAAAAAAATATATCTTGCGATTTAATATGAGTACGAGAAATTAGGAAAAGCGGAGGCATATAATGCGCATAAATTCAATAAATTCTTACAATACAAATCCTATCGGATTCGGTGCTCAGAATAAGAACAAATCAAACAACAGCATGATGAAGGCAACAAAAGCAATAATGCTTGCAACAGCACTTTCTGCCACTGCAGGCAGTTGTGACAAATTATCTTATAATGTAGAACACAATCATTATTTTAAAATTCCGACAGATACATTTACCAAGTCAGAACTGAAACCAACACCTGTACCGCCTCAAATAATTATTATTGAAAAAGAGGTTCCGGGTAAGACAGATACAATTATTCAGGAAGTTCCTGTTCCTCAACCGCCGGATACAGTAATTATAGAAAAACCTGTACCACAACCACCTGATACAGTAATTATAGAAAAACCTGTACCGCAGCCGCCTGATACAGTAATTATAGAAAAACCTGTACCGCAGCCGCCGGATACAATAATTATAGAAAAACCGCCGATTATAGTTCACGATACTATATATCAGGAAAAACCGCCGATAATTGTTTACGATACTATATATCTTGAAAAACCGCCAATACATGATACTATTTTCATCGAAAAACCGCCAATAATTCAACGGGATACACTCTGGTTGAAACCTGATACTGTCTGGATGAAAGAAGACTGGACATCTCCTGTTCCTCCAAAACAGGAAGAAATCTATGATGATTTAGGGCT
>CALUTA010000048.1 GCA_944323585.1 Candidatus Gastranaerophilales bacterium | reverse complement strand
AAACGTTCAAAACTCGTAAAACTTGATATTCTTCTTGCGGGCGAAGTGGTTGACGCACTTTCCGTCATCTGCCACGAAGACAGCGCTTATTATATAGGTCAGAAATTAACCGCAAAATTGAAAGATATTATCCCCCGCCAGCTTTTTGAAGTGCCTATTCAGGCGGCAATAGGCGGACGGGTAATCGCCAGAACCAACATAAAAGCTATGCGCAAAAACGTTCTGGACAAATGTTACGGCGGAGATATTTCACGTAAACGCAAACTTTTGGAAAAACAAAAGAAAGGTAAAAAACGTATGAAATCCGTCGGACGTGTGGAAGTTCCGCAGGAAGCTTTTATGGCTGTTTTGAGTCTTGATGAAGATTAATTAAATATCAAAACCTCTTTTCATTGCCTCTCTTGTAACATCAATCCGGCTTTCAACGTGAAATTTGTCAATTATAGCGCTGACATGTGCTTTTACTGTTGCTATAGATATGGATAATTTCTTTGCAATTTCCGGGTTGCTGTCTCCATCTATAATATACTTCAATACTTCTTTTTGTCTATTTGTCAAATAAATCTTTTCCATAGCTTCGTTCCCCGTAAATTTTTTTTCTCTCTCAATGATTAAAAATAGATAAGTTTATACTACCAAAACATAATCAAAATAATATTAGTCACAAGTCTAATTTTTGTTGAAAGTTCTTGCTATAATGGAATTCCAGCCAATTTAAAATTTACAATTGTTAAAAAATGTTACGAAAATGCGAAAAATATATACATTAGACGCAATTTGTATATCAAAAAATACTTTATATATACAAGAGATGATTAAGAGTATTAATAGGAACAGAATATATGATTGTAAACAAATGTAAAAAATCTTGATTAAACACTAAAGATTATTAATACATGTACCGATTGTATGTATGTGAGTAATTAAGAAAAAGAAAAAGAAAAGGAGATTTGAGATGACTAACGGTATTAACGGAGATTTCGGACAATTTAAAAAAGGCGGTATTATACAGCCAAACGGTTTTCAAAACGGTGAGGTGAAAAAAGCTGAGGCAGCACCGAATGAAGCAATTATTAACTTTAATTCAAACAACAACAAAGAATTAGGCTTTGATTTGTTGACACAGAATGCAGGTTCTGCTTATGGAAAAGCTCTTACACTTTCAACAGATTTTTCAATTGACAAAGGGCTGACAAAAGGCCTTTCAGGTAAAGAAATGGCAGCTTTGCAAAAAGAATTGAACAGACCGGGTGTTACAGGCCGTGTCGGCAATGATGCAGTAAACACATTTGCTGTACTGGAAGCACTTGGCGAATTTGATTTGGCATAATTAAGTATTAAAAAATTCAAAGATTACAAAAATCTTTTGAATTAAATACCGTAAACATCTTTACTGCAAAACTTATAAATCTACATTTACTCACACAAATTTTAGGCGCTTAAACAAAGCGCCTTTTATTTTTTTCAGGCTCTGGGGTGTGCTTCGTTATATACTTCTTTCAGGTGCTGGGTGGAAACGTGCGTATAAATCTGGGTGTTAGAAATGCTGGCGTGCCCCAGAAGTTCCTGTACAACCCTTAAGTCTGCGCCGTTTTCGATTAAATGTGTCGCAAAGCTGTGGCGGAACACGTGCGGGGTAACTTTTTTGGGCAGAGCAATTTTCTCAACCGTTTCGTTGATTACGTTTCGGATTGTTTTGGTCTGGAGCCTGTAGCCTGTGTTGTTGATAAATACAGGCGAATTTTCTGAGGGTTCTTCAAGCGGAAAACCTTTCGGTATTAAGGCTCTTGCAGAATCAATGTATCTTTGAAGATAGGATTTTGCCCTGTCTGTGACCAGAATAATTCTTTCTTTTGCGCCTTTGCCGAAAACCCTGATTTCGTTATGTTCAAGGTTCAAATCGCCGAAGTTAAGCCCGCTGAGTTCTGAAACACGCATTCCTGTTGCCCAGAGAAGTTCCAGAATCGCACGGTTTCTGAATCCTGAAGGGGTGTCCATTTTAACATTATTCAAAATTTCTTCAACCTCGTCGGGTGTCAGGAATTTTGGCAGAGATTTGGGCCGTTTGGGGGAAGTAAGGTTCATTGCGGGGTTTGTTTCAACCTTTCTTTCCCTGTAAAGATATTTGTAAAATGTTCTGATTGAAGCAATTTTTCGGGCGATAGTATTTTTTTTGTAGTTAAACTTTTGTATGAAATGTAAGTATTCCCTAACTTTAGAAAAGTTCACATCCTCGCATGACTCATCTCCCATCCATAGTAAAAAATCTAAAATGTCCGTACAATAAGCCTTTGCGGTATGTTTAGAAAAATTTTTTTCGACAATAATATACGATCTGAAGTCTTCCAAATCTTGTTTTGAACTTGAATTTAAACCCATCATTTGCCTTATTGCTTTTTTATAAAAGATATTATACAATAACATTGAAAGTTTTAGAATAGTTAAAGTTATATTAAAAAAAATTGTAAAGCAGGAGAAAAGATGAATTGTAAAAAAGTATTAATTGCTTCAATGATTTTCGCAAATATCCTATGTGCATCCAATGTTTTCGCTGCTCAGGAATTACAGGCGCAAGTCACAAAAGCCCAGAAAAGTTACGCAAATATAGAAAAACTGATAGAATACAATCACTATGAAGAAGCCGACCAGAAGATTAAGGAACTTTTGAATAAGAAACCCGATGATATTGAACTTCTGGCATTAAGATGTATATCAAGAGCCAAACAGCATAAGCTTGCACCGGCTCAGGAAGAACTGGACAGACTGCTTCCGAAGTACCCGAAAAATGCACAGCTCCATTATGCTCAGGGTATTGTTTATTTGATGAGAACAACATCTTCTGATGTTACTTACATCAGAGATACCAGAAATTTGATTGAAAGTGCAATAAAAGAATTTGTAGCAGCTGTTAATGCAGACAGCAATTACTATCAGGCATACAATGCAATGGGCGTTGCAACTTTAAGACTCGGCAACAGAAAAGATGCAAGAGATCTTTTTAATGTTGCTTTGCAGCTAAACCCGCAATATGCAACTGCTTATGATAACATAGGCAACCTTGAACTTATTGAAGGAAATCTTACTGAAGCTGAAGAATACTTTAACAAATCTCTAAAACTTAATTCGCATAACCCGACAACAATGTACCATTTGGGACAGGTTGCAGTCCGCCAGCGTGATTTTAACAAGGCTCTTACATGGCTCAACCACTCAATTCACATGCATCCGATGTCTTCACCTGCTTTGACATTACAGGGTGAATGCTATTTGATTCAGGGCAACCAGGCTGCTGCTATAAATTCTTTCAAAAAAGCAATTGCAGTAAAACCTGAAAACTCACGTCCGTATGTTAACCTTGCTAATATTTATGAAAGACGTGCGGATGAAGAATTTGCAATGGAACAGCTCAAGACCGTTTTGACTATCAACCCCAATTATGTTGACGGTATTATGAGAGTCGCTGATATGTCATTGCATACAAGAAAATACGAACAGGCTCTTGATTATTATACAAGACTGCTCGATGACAGCAAATACGGCGACCGTGCGATTATCGGTCTTGCAAATACTTATTATGAAATGTCAAAAGATCGTGCCGACAGTGACAGCATGACGACAAATAAAGAACTTTACCTTGCTTATGATTATATTAACAAGGCTATTGAAAGAACTCCGGATGATTTGGAACTTCACCTTGCAAAAATTAAACTTGCAAGATTGACTCACCAGCTTCCGATGTCTAAAGAAAGCTTGAATTACATTGTTCAGGCAGCATCAAACAGCTTGATGGACAGCGTAATCAAAGGTGAAGCTTATCTGACTTTAGGCAGAGAAAAAGATGCGGTTTATACTTTTGAAAATGCAATCAATTTTGCGGACGAAGTAGATGACCAGTTGTATCTGGCTGAAATTCTTGTTCATAACAAACAGTTCAGAACTGCACGTCTGGCATTGAAAAAAGCTCTTATGCAGGATCCTGACAATGTAATTGCAAAGAACAGCCTTGCATACATTGATCTTTGCGAAACAAAATCAAACGAATTCTTTGATGTCGCACAAAGACAATATAAAGAAAAGAATTACGCATCAGCAATTGAATACTGTAACAGAGCAATTGACTTCTATCACAACAGCGGTCCGATTGCAAAACTTAAAGCAATGTCTTATGAGGCAGAAGGCAACTATCAGGGTGCAATCAAATACTACAACCAGTATCTTGCCTACACCCCGAACGCTGCAGACAGAGAAGACATAATGAAGCGTATAAGCAAATATCAAACAAAAATGTAATAAATTTAAAGTCGGGTTTCGTAAGTTTTGCGAAACCCGATTAAAACAAAATAAAAGAATTTTTAGGGATATTTAACCGGATTTAAGAACTAAGCTGGAATAGACATGCAGAATAAAAAGAAATTTGACATCAGAAAGACATTTGAAATATTTTTGCGTGAACCTTTGAGTATATTAAAAGTAGGTTTGTTTCAGATTGTGCATCTGGAAACGAATATTTTTAACCAGAAGGCAGTAAATGTTGACTTTTTGGATGATAAAACCCAGATTACGGTAGTGAACAACGAAAAAATGTACAACCTGTTTCAGACGGTTTTGTTCAAACGACGCTTGAAAGAACAGCAGGAAAAGGCATTATCGGCCAAATAGGGATGTACAAAATCAGGAGAAAATATGAAATTTTTGCAGGCTAAATTTATAATAAGTGCCGAAAAACTGAGTCAGTGTCCTGATTTTAGTCTGCCTGAGTACCCGCTTCTCGGGCGGTCAAATGTCGGGAAAAGTTCTTTTATAAACGGGCTTGCAAACCAGAAAAAGCTTGCAAAGACATCGAACACTCCCGGAAAAACCCGTCTTATCAACTTTTTCAATTTTTCGGACAAATTTATGATAGCGGATTTGCCGGGCTACGGTTATGCGAAGGTTTCTAAAGAGGCGCAAAACAGGTGGCAGAAGTATTTGGAAGAATATTTGTTGAAAAGAGGGCAGATTAAATCCTTAATTCAACTAATCGACGCTCGCCATGACATCCAGAAGAATGATTTGCAGATGAGAGAGTGGGTTGAGGCTTACAATCTGCCTGTCATAACGGTTTTGACAAAGATGGATTACGTAGCGAAGAGCAAGGCATTGAATGTAATAAAGAAAGTTGAAAAAGAGCTTGGCGGCACGGTTTTACCCTTTAGTGCCGTTGATAACAGGTATAATGATGGGATTTTTGATTTTCTTCTTGCCTCCGAAACTGAAGGTTAAAATTTTTAATGCAAGTTTAATCGCATTTCTTTGTCCGGCATAATTTTATCAGTTTTATAAATTTTCTGAGATTGTTGGAGTGTGCATTATTTCTATTATGCAATACAACAAATAAAAAATCATAGAGAAATCGCAATACTATTTAAAATATAACGCAATTATCCTTTGACATATATCAAATAACAAGAAGTCATTTTGTCATCCTGAATTTAGTTGACTGCTTTTGCCGAAATCTATGATTTCGTGCAAAATGTCTGGTTTTCCACAGTATCTCAACGAGATTCTGAAACACAGAGGTCAATCTGACGTTCAGAATGACAGTCTAAGACAAAATGTTTTTTGATTGTTGTCATTCTGTACATCAACGCTCAATGCCTTATCCATTCCGTCTTTTGTTTGGAATGACCCGCTGACCGGCAATACCAGCTTTTTAATTCCCGCAACCGGTTTGGGTATCTGCAAATGGTGTTTAGCTTTAGAACTTTTTCAACTTAGCGTATGCCGCATCCATTGCTTTGACACCCTGTTTGCCAAAGTCTATCGTGTACATCATGCTCTCGCCAACCTGAATAACCTCTTTGATATGCCCGATGCCGAGTTTTTCGTGAAAAACACGTTCACCTTCATTAAAAACATACTCTACTACAGGCGAACTCTGTTCTTTTTCAATTTTTTCCTGTTCTTTCTGTTTTTGTTCTGCAGCCTGCTTGTTGCGTTCTTCGAGCATTCTTTTGATTGCGTTGTCTTTAAAGAATTCTTTTACTTTTTCTTCATCCCGCTCTTTGTTCACTTTGTTTTTGACCAGAATTGTGCGGGAAGGAGTTCTTTGAGGCTGGCTGTAATTGCCGTAAGTTTGTTTTTGCTGTTGAGTGCCAGAACTTGTGTTTGTTTTACCGCCCGAGGCAAGCCCTTTTGTCGGGGCGACAAAGCCTTTACCGAATCCGCTTGAGGGTTTTACATAACCGTAGCTGTCGGCCTGTGCTGCTGAGTAATTGTAGTCGGATTTGCCTGTTCTTGCTTTGGAAACCGCATTCTGGAATGTTGAAGAACCGCTTGTCGAGCCTTCAAAAGAAGTCATTTCCAGAAGCTGGCGGGGTATTTCTTCAATAAACCTTGAGGGGTTGTAATATTTGTATTCTCCCCACATCTGACGACGCTTGGCTGATGTCAGGTAAAGTTTTTCTTCTGCCCTTGTAACACCTACATACATCAGTCTTCGCTCTTCTTCCATTTCGGAAGGCACATTAAACGTTCTCTGGTGCGGAAAAACCCCTTCGTCGCATCCTGCAAGAAATACTACCGGAAATTCCAGACCTTTTGCTGAGTGTAAAGTCATCAAAGTTACGTTGTTTGCGATATTGTCTAGGTTGTCCGTGTCAGACACAAGGGCAACCTGCTGGAGAAATTCGCCCAAGACATTTTCGCTGTCTTCGGGTACAAATTCGCCCGCAACGTTTACAAGTTCCTGAAGGTTTTCAATATCAGCTTCGCTTTCAGGTGTGTTCTGCGCCTGAAGTTCTGCCAGATATCCTGTTTTTTCGATTACGAGTGTCACAAATTCCTGCAATGAATAATTCTTCTGTGCATCTTTGAATTTCAAAATCAACTGTGCAAAATCTTTAATTTTGGAACGGGTTCTTGGCGGAATTTCGTTGTTTTCGTCGATTCTTTCGGCCGCCGCAAAAAGCGAAATGTCGAATTTGTCCGCATAATCCTGAAGATTTTTTACTGTTGTATCTCCGATTGCACGTTTCGGAACGTTCACGATACGGCGGAAGCTCTGGCTGTCGTCCGTATTGTAGATAAGTTTTAAGTATGCAATGATATCTTTAATTTCTTTTCTGTCATAGAATTTTAAGCCGCCGTAAATTCTATATGGCACTGAGGCGGCCATGCAGGCTTCTTCCAGAGCACGTGACTGCGAATTGGTGCGGTAAAGGATTGCGTAGCGGTTGTAATCCCCGCCGGAATCCTGTTTGATACGGCTTACAATAAAGTTTGCTTCGTCCGCTTCGTCCTGCGCTTCGTAATAATCTATTTTTTCGCCCTCGCCCTTATTAGAATATAGAACTTTGTCCACACGTTCGGTGTTGTTTTCGATAATTGCGTTTGCAACATTCAAAATATTGGCGGTTGAGCGGTAATTTTGTTCCAGTTTGATTACTTTTGTGTTTTTGAAGTCTTTCTGAAAGTTAAGGATAATTGTATAATCTGCGCCTCGCCAGCTGTAAATTGACTGGTCGACATCACCAACAACGCAAAGCGAACGTTCTTCAGGAACATCTGCCAGATTGTTTGTGTAGAGCATTTTAACCAATCTGTACTGCGCAAGGTTTGTGTCCTGATACTCATCGACAAGAATATGCTTAAATCTGTTGTAATAGTATTCTCTGACCTGAGCGTTTTGTTCAAGAAGTTTTACTGTCAGCATAAGCATATCGTCAAAGTCGATTGCATTGTTGTTGTTGAGAGAGTTTTCGTATTCTTCGTAAATCGAGGCAATTTTTTGGGACTTAAAATCTCTTGCAAAGGTTGCGAATGTGTATGCGTCCTGCATTTTGTTTTTTGCGTTGGAAATAACTGATTTAACGAGTTTTGGCTGATAAACTTTGTCATCAAGGTTAAGCTTTTTGATAGCCTGCTTAATCACCGCAACGCTGTCGGTTTCGTCATAGATAGAGAAATTCTTATCCAGCTTTTTGCCTGACTGGAAGTTGTAATTGTCAATGTTTTCACGTAAAATTCTTCCGCAAATTCCGTGGAAAGTGCCGACCCACATATATTTTACGGTATTTTCGCCTAAGATATTTCCGAGACGTTCTTTCATCTCTTTTGCGGCTTTGTTGGTAAATGTTACGGCCAAAATGTCTTTCGGACGCACTCCCTGACGGACAAGGTAGGCAATCCTTGTTGTCAAAACCTTTGTCTTTCCGCTTCCGGCTCCTGCCAGTATCAACAGCGGGCCTTTAACCGTTTGAACAGCTTCTTTCTGCTCCTTGTTAAGATTTTCAAGTAGATTTTCCATTCTCCCTATTCCCAAAATTAAATTTTTGTGTTATAATCAGCATACTTGAAAAAAATATTTATTGCAATTGTGATTTATCTCAGAAAGTAGGAAAAATGGCAGATGTAGAAGAAATTTTATTGGATGCGGGCGACAAAGGCAATGACGAACAACCGTCAATTATGGTTCCGATAGATGATATGGATACCGTGAGCGCAGATTCTCCGCACACAGTTGACGAACTGGCTCAGGAGCTTGCAACAATAAGACAATCTGCCAAAAAAATCGCAATTATCGGAAGCCGTAACCTTCCGATTACCCACCAGCAGATGATTGAAACCCTTGCTACAGCACTTGTAAGACAGGGCAATACTATTATTACATCAGGCGGGTCTTCAGGAACAAACGCTGCCGCAATAAGAGGCGCAATGAAAGCAAATCCCGATAAATTGAAGGTTATTCTTCCGCAGACAATCGGACAGCAGCCGAGCGACGTTCAGGATCAGCTTATCGGAGTGCCGAATATTATTGAGCATGCGGATCGTGCTATGATGACTCTTGCTGACGCTTCACGTGTCTGCAACAGAGAGATTATTGACGATTGCAACCAGTTGATATGTTTTCTTTCTCACACAAGTAAAACTCTTCACAATGCGGTTCAATACGCAGAAGAAGGTCACAAAGTTATTACTGTGTTCTATTTGGATTAATTTTTGTTATTGCCGTTATTTTTAACTAATTCGCTGATATTATAGAGGGCATTGTTTGCTTTGTTCAGGTGGCGGGTTATCAGTCTCATGTTTTTCAGGAAAGTTTTCAGATTATTTTTGTCCTGACGGGTATAGTTTTCATAAATTTCCGGCGAATAGCGGATAGTAAGCGCAACTTCCGAGGCCAGTTGAAACATAAGAACAGAAAATATATATTTTGACGCAAAGGTTGAAAAAATATCGTGAATAATATCGTGAAAAGGTTTTGACTTAAGATAATCTTCAGAAAAGATTAATTTATTTAGCTTTTTAATTTCACCATAAGCTGTTTCCGTAATACTTTCTGTCATGATTCCCTCCCATGAATAAATAATTTAAGCATTCATTGCGATATCTCAATGATTTTATATTTATTGTATTGCATAATAGCAATAATGCAATACGAAAATCTTGGAAAATTCATAAAACTTAAAAGAGAAAAGGCTGGATTGTCCTTAAATAAACTTGCAAATACAGCAGGTATTGATCCTGCTATACTTTCCAGAATTGAAAATCTAAAACAAGGGATCAAAATTAACATTATTAAAGATATTGCGTATGTATTTGAACAGACTCCTGCCGAATTTTTATTTGAATTTGAAAATTTATAAAACTGCTTGAATGTTCATCAATAACTTCCCCCTCATCCGGCACTTCGTGCCGCCTTCTCCCGCCATAGGGGAGAAGGATAGACATTTAACAAAATTAAACTCCTAATAATATATATTACCCGAATTAGT
>CALUTA010000047.1 GCA_944323585.1 Candidatus Gastranaerophilales bacterium | reverse complement strand
GACAAGCCCGCCGACAAATATTGTTGATATTATACATATCCAGTTAATTTCATTCATGGAGCTTTCGCTTGCATAATACGCATGAACCGGAGCGCCCGTAAGGTAAATATTAAGTTCTCTATCCGTATAATACTTTTGAAGATCAATTAATTTTTTAACTTCCTTGTTCATCAATGACGGCGAAAGTGCAAGGTTGTCGTCGGCTTTCAGATTGGTAATTTCGTAGTATTTACCGTCTATGGAATTTGTTCCGCCAGCATTTCCGCCAAGACTCACAATAAAATCCGTCAAAAGCATAAAAGGATCTTCTTCTACAGGTAAAAATGAAAATCCTAAAGGGTTGTAGAGGCTGTTTATCGCATTCTCGCTAACTTTTTCATACCCGCCGGATTTCAGAAGGCTGTAATCATCATGTGAAAGCAGATTGTTTTTATTTTTTTTATAAAAATCAAGTGTCTTTTGAAAATTTGTCTGTTCTATTTTAAAACTTTCCGTATTTATATCTTTTTCAAAATTTTCTTTTGCTTTTTCAAGCAGTTCAATGTTTTCGCTTTCAAAAAGCACGTTTATATTGGACGAATACTTCCCGCTCAAATTTACAAGCAATTCATCCTGTGCATTGTTTGAGAAAAAAGCTTTCAAAAGGTTCGTTTCCGTTTTTTTAGGATTAGACAACGCTAAAAAAACTATTAATCCCAATAAAATTACAAATAATATTCTAAATATATTTATTTTTTTCATATTCCGCAAGAAAAGTTAATTGATGTGCTCGTTCCGTTTGAAGTGTTGATGTTTAGTTTATTTATATCATCTCTGCCATAGATAATAATGCTTTCAATTTGTCCGTAAGCAGGCGATTTTTCTTTCGGTGTCAGTGCAACCGTCCAGTTTAGATTCTCCGAGATATAAAAAAGATTGAAATTTTTGTTTATAAATGAATAATCCTTGCTTGCAATTCCTTTTATAATATCGCTTATTTGTTTGTTTTGTGAAGAAGTATAGGAAGATGTTGTTTTTACAGGATAAAGTGTCTCAAAAATTACCCCTTTGTCTTTTATAAATTGGAAATTTCCGCCGGACTTGAGGGTTTTATTTTTAAGAGTTTTTTCCTGTGTGAACTTGCAGGAAACACTCTTTAACTGCGGTAATTTTTCTGCCACATCCACAGCGTTTGCAGGATAGTCAAAAACATTGCCCGCAAAAACATGCGGAGCCGCAAAAAGTGTTAAAAATATAACTGCTAAGATTTTTTTAAGCATTCTATTCCCTTTTTAAATTTTTCAGGCGCCTCATAAAGGCTTTTGCCTGTCGCAAATTCCACGCAAATCTGCATTGTTTTGGCTTTGAAAAGAGTTTCACCGGTTTTGGCATCTTTGATTATGTATCTTATATTTAATCCCGGCTCAAGTTCTTCTATAATTGTTTTCACACATAGTTTTTGCCCGAAAACCGCTGATTTTATGAATTTCATTTCCATCTTGGCAATCGGATACATAACCCCGTCAATGCGCATTTCATCATAACTGTACCCGATTTTATCCAGAAGTGCACAGCGTGCGATTTCGGTATATTTGATATAATTTCCGTGCCAGACGACATTCATCGGGTCAAGGTCGAAAAACGGAACTTCTATTATTGTTTCAGCTTCTGCCAAACTCATACACTATCCTCTTCATAAAAATTATACCCCAAACTTTTTGAAAAATAAAATGATAAAATGCGGGTGGATTTCTGTTTTTTTAATTCCGGCGGATTATTTGATAAAAGTGCCCGATGAAAAAGGTTTTTCTTCGTCTGTATATGTAAAATCAAGTGATTTTTCGTTGTTTTTGAATTTAAGAAGAATTTTTTTGTCAGGTTTTATTATTCTCGAAAACTTTATTTTTTTAATTTTTTTATCATTCAATTTGATATCAAACATATCCTGTGCAAAATAATGTGCAAAAAGAAGCTGGACAACCCCCGGTAAAACAGGAACATCAGGGAAATGCCCGTTAAAAAAGTTGCTGTGCCTTGGAAATGCAATAACAATTTCGGCTGTATCTTCTTTTATTTTCTTGTCAAATATCAGAGGAGCCGAAAGATTTCTGTTAAATATTTCTTCAATTTTGGCTCTGTCCGTTTTGCCGGCCTGAGTTTTAGGAATTTCAGATAAAAATCTCCATCTTTGCGGAATTATTGAAGAAAAATTCTTCATATGAGATTTTAATTCTTTTATTATTTCAACGCTTCCGTATTTAAGAAGTTTTTCTTTGCCTTCTTCTGTCAAAACTACTACTGCTGCAACTTTTTCACCTGTTTTCATGCAGTAAGAATTTATAATGAGCGGGTGTTCGTTTAAATAATTTTCCAGTTCTATTGCGGAAATCCTCTTTTCCTGAACTTTTAAAATTCTGTCCGAACGTCCGAGAACTTTAAATTTATCTCCTTTTTGTTCTATGTAATCGTTCAAAATCAATTTATCTTCATAAAAATAAGAGGATTGTAAAACTGTCGTATTGTTTTCGGAAATTTGAATTTTTGAATCTCCGAAAAGTGTAAAATAATCGTCGTTACAATCTGTTCTGTAACCGATAGTTCCGCTTTCTGTACTGCCGTAAATATCCACTACTTTTGATTTTTGAGCAAAATATTTAAAGGTTTCACTTTTAAGTTTGTCGCCGGCAGAATAAATGTATTCAGGAGGATAAGGATTGTCGTCATATTTTGCCATTCTGTCTAAAAAAGACGGGGAGGAAACAAATACGTATTTATCAGCCTTTATTTGCTCCGGAAATTTTATCACATCTGTATCAATTATGAATCCTGAATAAAACGGATATATAAATGCAAATGCAAATCCGAACATATGAGTAAGTTTTAATGTAGTAACAAACACCGAATCATCATCTGCCGGAAATAATCTCTTTAACTCCTGAACTTCCAAAATTACATTATCAAATGATTTTCTGACACATTTGGGTTCTCCTGTTGAGCCTGATGTATAGAAATTTATAAATATGTTTTTCGGGTCAAATTCTGTAAAATCTATGGCTTTGCCTGCTGCATTTTTATCAGCCGGCACTTCTTTAATAAAATCATTTCCGAAATCTTTAATCTTTGTACTATCCGAAAGCAAAAACAACTCTTTTCCTGCTAAAATGCCCGCAAAGAAATTCAGAATAAATTCAAAATTGTCATCACATGTAAGAAGCAGGTTATTCTCTTTGAGGCTCCTCAGAGAATTTATTTTGGGGCAAAGTAAAATTTTAAGGTCTTTTTGCGAAAAAACACCTTCCTTATTTTTTAAAACAATCTTTTCATCACCAAAATTAAACATTATGCTTTCTCTTAAAACGAATTCTTATGACATACTCAACAGCGAACAAAAGTCCTGTCAAAAGATACGAGATACATCCGTTGTAAATCGTCCAAACTTTTGAACTCATAAATATTGTAGCAAAAGAAACCAAAAAATTAAACAACAAAAAAACGCACCAGACATATGTAAGTTTTCTAGTGTAATTTTTAACAATATCCGGAAGTTCTTTACCCTCCATCATTCTGGCGATTTTTTGGATGACAGTTTCGTTTGTAAAAGTAGAAGAAAAAAACAAGATAAAAATTGCAAGATTAATTGCAGCCGGATAAAACTTCAAAGCAATCAGGTTTGTAAAATGAAACAGCCCGATTATAACAAACGTAAAAATTATCGGAAAAATCATTTTCATAATAATTCTTCAATGGCATTAACCACATCATCAATCGTCTTGATTTGTTTAAAATTCTCAGGCGGAATTTTCTTCTGGGTAAACTGCTGGACTCTTACAGCCAGATCTACAGCATCAATACTATCAAGGTCAAGATCTTCAAACAATCTTGCTTCCGGAGTAATGAGGTTTTCATCGACTTCAAAGTCTTCTGTAAGGATTGAAGTCAATTTTTCAAGTATATCATTTTTTGTCAGATTTTCACTCATGTCTTAACCCTGTTTAGTTTGTTTTTCAATAAAATCAGCAATAGTTTTTACCGAATAGAAATATTCTTTATTTTCGTCGTTGTCCGAACCCATTTTGAGATTGTATTTTTTCTTCAAAGCCATACCTAATTCCAATGCATCAATTGAATCCAAACCCAAACCGTCGACGAAAAGAGGAGCCTCATCCTCAATATCTTCCGGTGTAATATCTTCCAAATCCAACGTGTCAATTATAAGCTGTTTAATTTCGTCCGTAATCATTTTTCTTCCTTCCAAAAACATAATAATCTAACTTATGTATAAAGTCAAATAAATGCGTAGGTGTTATAATGTCTAAAACTAAAGGCAAATCACTTGTTTTGCTGCATATGTTTTATATGTGTGCTTTTTATATTAAATTTACAAAACCTGTTGAATGATCAAAATGACATTTTGCAATATACAAATTATGATCCTTAACTGCCTGATTTACGATTACAGAATGTTTCATCAAGTAATCTTCAACCCATTTTGTGTGCTCCTGTGCGAAAAAGTTATGGCAGGTTATATCTTCTTTCTTGTCCAGAACAGGATAAACACACTTTAAAATCGACGAAAATTCCTTCATAGGTTCAGGATAATGCTCTTTTGCGTATTTCATAACCCCGCAGTCGTCGTGCCCCAGCAGTATCAAAAGCGGAACACCGAGTTTTTTGACGGCATATTCAACGCTTTCAACAACATTGGGCCCTGTCGTCATACCCGCAACCCTTACAACAAAAATTTCTCCGATTCCGCAGTCAAAAATTATCTCCGGCACAACCCTTGAGTCCGAGCAGGTCAGAACACACGCATAAGGTTCCTGATGAAACGCATATTTTTGCAATGTTTCAAGTGAAATATTTTTTGTCGTCGGCGTGCCGTTTACAAAATTTATGTTGCCGTTGAAAAGCTTCTCCAATTCGGCCTTTGCAGAAGGTATAATGTTTTCCGGTAATTTAAAATTATTTTCCATAACTTCATTTTTATATAAAAAAAGCTTCCTTGCAAATTGTTAAGTTTTATCTTTTTTCAGGTAATCTTCAAAAGTTTTGATATTAACCTTGTATCCGCATCCTTCATGAAGTTTTGCAGGATAATAAATCCGCTTCACCGGATAATTTCTGCACATTGCAGGCCGGTTTTTGTAATCCGAACACAAACCCTCCGGTGTCACAAGCTTGCACGCAAAAATAAAGTTTCCGTATTCGTCTTTCCCTTTAATGTAAAATCTTCTGTATTTCGGAAATAAAAATTGCATTATTTTAAATTCTTTTTCAGTATAAGTGTCAACACTGTACATATAATTACAGCATTTCCCGCATTTTTTGCACTCTCCGGTAACCTCATAAACTATTTTTTCAGGTACAAAGTAAGATCTTATTTCGTTTATCATTGAAACTATAAAGTCAAACATACTTAATATTATATCCCGAATTGTTGAAAAACTTGCCCTTATATATATTTTATACTAAAATTGTTTAGTAATGGAATAACACTTTTAAATTAATTGTAAAAAGGGCTATTTAACGGAATAAAAATGGTTAGAATAAGAAGGACTGACTCGGAAACATCGGCCAAAGCAGCCGCAAGAAAAAATATGATAAAAAAAGAAAACAAATTTTTTAAAGCAGTAAAAATAACATGTATTCTCGGTGTGGCATTTGTTCTGGCAGGCTGCGTTTCGTTTAACCTGTACCTGTCATCTCTTCCGCCTATTGAAAATTTGAACGGATTTAAACCTAATATTGTTACAAAATTCCATGCCCATGACGGCGAAATTATCAAGACTTTCACTGCATACACATACTCCCGTGTAGAGATGAAAGATGTCCCCCAGGATTTTATTAACGCACTCATTGCTACAGAAGACAAAAACTTTTACAAACATCACGGATACGATATCTACGGACTTGCAAGATCAACCGTGCAAAACCTTCTTGCCCGCAAGCTTGTTCAGGGCGCAAGTACAATTACACAGCAGCTTGCAAGAATTTTGTTTCTTTCAAACGAAAAAACTTTTGACAGAAAGTTAAAAGAGCTTGTTATTGCAGCAAGAATTGAAAAAACAATTTCCAAAGACCAGATTTTGGAAATGTATATGAATAATGTTTACCTTGGCTCCGGCGCATACGGGGTTGAAGGTGCTGCTGAAATCTACTTTAATAAAAAACTTAAACAGCTTTCACTTCCGGAACTTGCTTTGATTGCTGGGCTTCCGCAGGCACCTTCCGTATATTCTCCGTTCAACAACCTTGATCTGGCAATCCAAAGACGTAATCAGGTTCTTTTGAGAATGTATAAAATGAAATTCATTACAAAAGAACAATATGAAAACGCAAAAGAAGCAAAAGTAAAATTAAGCGCAATGCCTAGGTATTATACAACCAATAAAGCTCCTTATTTTTGCGATCTTGTGCTTGCGGAACTGGAAAAACTCGGTTTTGACGAAACAGACATTTCACAAGGCGGATATAAAGTTGTAACAACACTTGATTACAATGCCCAGAAAGCCGCAAATGAAGCAATAATTAAGAACATGAATGCCTATGGCTTGAAAGGTAAAAACCAGCAGGCCGCAGTATTTTCATTCAGTCCTGTAGACGGCAGAATTCTTGCTTATGCAGGCGGAAAAGATTATACACAGAGCCAGTACGACCGTGTTCAGGCCATCAGACCGGCCGGTTCTGCTTTTAAACCGTTTGTTTATGCCGCAGCAATTGAAAAGGGCATTAATCCGAACGACTTAATAGAAGATGCGCCGGTAACCCTTGGCGGTTGGTCGCCTCATAACTACGGAAACAAGTACAGAGGCAAAATCCCGCTTCATAAAGCCTTAATGGTGTCTTCAAATGTCTGCGCCGCACGTTTGATTAAGGAAGTCGGCATCCGTTCCGTAATTCAGATAGTAAGAGTTCTAGGCATAACGACTCCGCTTGAATACGATTACACAATTGCACTCGGGTCAAACGGCACAAAGTTATACGAAATTACAAGAGCTTACGGAGCATTTGCAAACGGCGGGTATATTGTAGAGCCTTATGCAATCGAAAGTGTCGAAACTTCCAGAGGCAAAGTCGTTTACAGAGCACCTCAGGTAAGAAAATCACATCAGTTGAGCTATAATACAGCAGCAGTTATGACAGCAATGCTTAAAAACGTAATTAAAGGCGGTACAGGTGCGGCAGCCAATATAGGAAAACCTGCCGCAGGCAAAACTGGTACTACTGACGATTACAAAGACGCAAGCTTTATAGGCTATACACCTAATGTTGTAACAGGTGTATGGGTCGGAAATGATGACAATACAATTAACACAAAAGCCGTTCAAGGCGGTACGGTTCCTGCTCTTATCTGGCGTGATATAATGAAAGTTGCAACTGCACCATATAAAAATGCGGATTTTGATTATCCGGAAGTTCAGCTTTTGGATGTGAAGCCTAAAGCAGCCCCAAAACCTCCGGAAGAGGAAGAAATGCCTGAACAAGCCGAAGCACCTCAGGAAAACCAGAATCCAGATGATATTCAAGAATCCAAACCCGCCAAAACTCCCGCAGATATAATCAAAAACTTTAAGCAAAATCAGGATGCAAAAAACAAACAGCAGGAGCAGGCTCCTGTTCCTCCTGCCGCGCAGCAGACACCTCCTGCGCAGCCGATTCAGCAGGTTCAGACAGCACCTGTGCCGATTCCAATGGCAGTTCCGGAGAGTTTGCATTAATGAGTGAAAATGTTTTTATACCGCATATAGGTGTTGATGAATCCGGTAAGGGCGATTTTTTCGGCCCGCTTTGCGTTGCAGGGGTTCTTGTTGATGAAAAAAATGCAGAATTGTTTGCTTCCTTAGGGATTAAGGACAGCAAAAAGATTACGGACAAAAAAATTCTTGAATTAGAATCAAAAATTAAAGCCGTCACGCCTCATACGGTTATAGTTATTTCAAACAAAAGATATAACGAACTTTACGGAAATATAAAAAATTTAAACAGACTTCTTGCCTGGGGGCATGCAAGGGCAATTGAGAATATTCTTGAAAAAAATGAATGTGAATATGCACTTTCCGACCAGTTTGGCGACGAAAGCCTGATAAAATCGGCTTTGATGAAAAAAGGGCAGGCTATAAGACTTGAACAGATGGTAAGAGCCGAAAGTGATGTTGCCGTTGCCGCTGCCTCAATTCTTGCAAGAGCTGCTTTTGTTCATAAAATTGCCGCAATGGAAGCTGAATTCGGGATAAAATTCCCCAAAGGCTGTGCTTCGCAGGTCAAAGATGCGGCGAAAGTTTTTATCGAAAAATACGGCAGAAACCGGCTGGATGAAGTTTGTAAAACCCACTTTAAAACATACAAAGAAGTCTAGCCTAAACAATCAAGAAACAGAGCAATAAAAAATCTCCGGCTCAAACCGGAGATTTTTGTCGTTAATTTTTAAATTTTCTATTCCTCAACGGCTTCTGCTGCTTCTTCAACAACATCTGTTCTGATTGAAGAATTGTCGAAACCTGAATTTTTTTCTTTCAATTTTTTAATCTGTCTGGCAAGTTTGTCGGCAAGCAAATCAATACTTGCATACATTGATTCTGCAGCTTCTTCAAGCTTAATTGTACCGTTGTTGGTTTTGCACAAAACTTCCGCAACATGCTTATCTGATGCTGCCGGATTTTTGATTACCGATAAAACAGCTTCAATACCTTGAATTTGATCATAATGTGCTGCAACTTTGCCTATTTTCTCCTTTACATAAGCCTTGATTGCATCAGTAATCTCAATGTTTCTTCCATTAACGTGTATGTGCATCTGACCCTCCTATTTATACTGCTTATACAGTATAACATAAGATTGATTTTTTTTAAAGGGTAAATGAGCATTTCGGTAATGTATATTTAACAAATTTTGACAGGCAGATTAATTAATCTTCAAGGATGAACTGCTGCAACTCAACATTAGGAGTTCCGATAACCCTTACCAATTCAAGAACTGATGCTTTCATCTGGCATTTTTGCGACGAGCCGCTGAAAAAATCTTTATAAAAGCAGCCTTCACAATTGCAGCCGCGTTTGTAACACTCTAATGCAGTCGGCGTCCATCTTCTGACAGCAACTGCCCTACCCATATCTCTACTTCTAAACAATTTATACTATCTCCAAACTTCAATCTACAACAATAGCGAAGTTTTCAGCCGGTTATAAAGGCTGTTTTCTCCACCCCTTGCGGTCTTTTGACCACCTCTTAATTACATTATAGGAAATAAGGGGATTTTTTCAAGGGCACAACATGTGAATATTAACATTTGTAACGAAACCCTGTGGCTTCTGCATTGTGCGGGTTTTGGCGGGTCAACATCCTCAAGAACTAATCTCTAACATGGTTTGCGTGTTTTAAACCATGAAATCATGCTCCTGACATGCATTTCCATGATTTAAATTTTTATTAAGAATTGTAAAAGATTGCGCAGTTTTTTATTTTGAGGCATGCTTTTTCCGGTTAAAATAAAGCCTTAATGGCAAGAATAATAAGGATTACACCGCCTGCAATCTCCAAAAACTTTGACGGAAAATTTTTAAAGAAATGTCCAAACCAGAATCCGAATAAAGACATTAAAAATGACATGGCTCCAATTACTATAACAGGGGCCCAAAAACTTGTTTCACTAAATCTCAAACTTGCCCCTGCGCCAAGAGCGTCAATACTTGTAGCAATTCCAAGCATCAGCAGGCATTTCAAATCAAGGCATGTTTCTTTTTCTTCCGGCTTTTCCATAAAAGCTTCGGTTATAAAGTTAATTCCGAGTATCAGAAAAATTACGAACACAAGCAGGTGTGTGATGTCCTGTACAAGTCCGCTTACAACAAA